>CAYOMB010000029.1:0-11504 GCA_964404955.1 uncultured Dehalococcoidia bacterium | reverse complement strand
TGTTTGTTGGTATTACAACTTTTTTTTCAATATCAATAATTTTCTGAATATTATTGTTGCTTCTAATTAATTCCATTAAATCTGAATAATCATCAATATCGTTATTTAAACCTAAACTATTCATTATCTTATACCTATTGAGTATTTTCCTATGAGATTCAAAGCTATTTTCACCAAATTTAAATGTAAAATCTTTCCCTAATGGTAATAGTAATCCATTTGTTCCATTATCTTTAGTAGCTTTTGCGATTACGGGCGTTTTGAAATCACCTGACTTTTTAATGAATTTGACAATATTATCTATTGTTATCATACCAAGATCAGCTGGCAATATTAATTTATTGACATTGTGTAATAAACCTATATATTGTTGCAGGCTATCGTTTAAACTATTTCCTAAACATTTGATATGTATTTGATTTTTCATTGAATAAATATGAGAAATATAATCGAATTGAGATTTTGGGTATGTATTAGACAAAATTGTTATATTAGGATTCATATTCAATTGACCTAATGCCTTGTAAGCAATATTTACTACATGATTTAATAGCCATACAGTTAAGTTTTTCCGCTGTATGTTATTTAGGTTTGATGAAAGACGCGTTTTTGTATCTCCATTAGAGATATTCCCAATCGGTATAATTATTTCTAAATTAGATTTAAGTTTAGGTTTAACCATTTTATGGTTGATTTTTTATAATATCTAAAATAAATTCTGCAAGTTCTATTTTATCTTTATCTGAATTCATTATAGTATTTGTGGCGACAGCATTAATTCCTAATTTTTTAATATTATTAATTTTATTTGAATCTTGGGTATCAATTATTAACACGTCACAAATTCCATGTAATAGTTTTGCTATACCAACACAACTTACTTCTTCACCTAATTCGTTTAACATTTTTGCTGCAGGTCCTTTGATTGCCTCACCATTAACAATTGGACTCACGGCAATTTTTATACCTTCAAAATTCAAAATTCTTTCTCGGACAGTTTTTATAGATAATATTGGGTCAATACTAACATAAGGATTTGATGGTGATATTACTAAGGCATTACAGTTATCTAGTGCTTGTGCAAATCCATTAGATATTTGTGCAGAATCTATTCCTTCAAAATCAATATTTAATAATTTTGGTTCACATTTATGCTTAACAAAGTATTCCTGAAATTTCAATTTGCCTATTTCTGTAGTGCATATTGTTCTAACCTTTTGATCAGACATTGGATAGATTTCTGATCTAATACCTAAATTTTTTCGTATAATATTTATTGCTTCAGATAAGCTTTTGCCACTCTGCATTAATTCTGTTCGTGTGATATGTGTTGCAAAATCTTTGTCCCCAATATTAAACCAGGTGTCATATCCATGAAGATTTAACATATTTAAGGTTGTATAAGAGTCATTCACTATTCCCCAACCTTGTATTGAGTTAGATAGATTACTAAGTGAATACATCATTGTATCAAGGTCAGGACAAATGTATAAACCATATAAATCTGTATCATCTGCTGTATTAACTACAATAGATATTTGATCAGGATTCAGAGATAAATAAAAACCTTTTACTAATTTGGCTCCACCCACACCCCCTGCCAAAGTTAATATACTTATTTCAGGTATTTTATTACTCATTAGAGTGGACTTTGGAGCTTTTTTTCTGATTTATTTGGGTGGATATATTTATATTCGGGCATATTAATTAGTTGTTTGTAAGAACCAAAAATATTTTCACTATTTTCTTCTATTGTATCGAGAGGATCATTAGTATTTTCTTTTTCGGAAAAGATTTTATGAATACTATAGTCAGTATACCTCTCTGCAGGTATTCGGCCGGACTCCCATATAAGTTGACGAATTTCTTTAGGTCGTAATAATTGTCCATACTGTGCTCCAGCGGCTGTTGATATACTCTCATTCATCAAAGTTCCTCCCATATCATTAACGCCAGCATTGAGCAGTATTTGAGCAACATGAGGTCCTTCTTTTGGCCATGAAACTTGGATATTCGGTATCCAATTATTTAATGCTATCCTTGATATAGCATGAATTTTTAGAACTTCTATTCCAGTTGGTCCTTTTCTTAGGTTAGGTATAGATTGCTTTTTAAACATGGGAGCTTCGTCAAAAATAAAACTCAAAGGGACGAATTCAGTGAAACCACCAGTTGATTTTTGGATGTCTCTAAGCAGAACTAGATGGTTGGCAATATGTTCATTAGTTTCTATATGTCCATACATCATTGTAGAAGTAGTAGGTATCCCAATTTTATGTGCAGTAGTAATAACATCCACCCATTGGTCTACAGTTATTCTGCCTACAGAAATAGTATCTCTTACTTTTTGATCTAATATTTCAGCAGAAGTACCTGGAAGACTAGTGACTTTTGCATTTTTCAGCTCTATTAAATATTCTTTAATTGAAGTTTTGGATCTAATTGATCCATATAAGACTTCTTCAGGTGAAAACCCATGAATATGTATATTGGGTATTTCTTTTTTAATTTCTTTACATAATTCTATGTAATAATTACCATTCATTTTTGGTGGTAACCCTGCTTGTATACACAGTTCTGTGGCACCCAATAAATATGCCTGCTTTCCTCTTCTAATTATCTCTTCAGTAGGTAATATATAAGATTCTTCAGTTTTGTAATCTCGACTAAATGCACAAAACCCACATCCCTTGATACAAACATTTGTAAAATTTATATTTCTATTAACAACGTAAGTTACTTTATCACCAACAGTTGTTGCTCTTAATAAATTGGCTGTTGAAACTACTGAGTTTAAATCCTCGCCATTACTACTGAGTAGAGTGCTAATCTCAGAAGCATTAATGTCTTTACCTTCAAGGGCTTTATTTAATATCCGCGAAATTTTAGGAGAAATGTTAGAAAGGGATTTATTTAATTCTAAATTAGGCAATTGTTGGTTTTTTAACTTTGACATAGTTAAATATACCTCCATTCACATACCCTTTTGAATCTACTGATGATGCGATTTTTTTTGATAGAAGTTCAGAGTTATTAAATTGTGAATTGTTTGATTTAATAAATTCTGGGTATACAGGCAGTCTTGGTTTCAATTCAAATCCTTTTTCTATAGTTTTTTGATTTAATTGTTCAATGGTAGGCCATGGGGCTTCAGGATTGACATAATCTATTGTCAATGGTGATATACCTCCCCAATCGTTTATCCCTGCACTAAGAAAATTCTCATAATATCCTTCATTTAGATTTGGAGGTACTTGAATATTAGCATTTTTCCCCATAATAATACGGGTAGCTGCAATTGTCCAAATAAAATCTTGTATATGTGGTTCAGGATGACTTTTCATAGGTATATCAGATTTAGCTCTAAAATTTTGGATTATTAATTCTTGAATATGGCCATAATTTTGATTTAGGTTTTTTATCGCAAATATAGAATCTATTCTTTCTTTTTTTGTTTCGCCAATTCCTACTAATATGCCAGTTGTAAATGGAATTTGTAATTTACCAGCATTTTCGATTGTTTTTAATCGAGCCTTAGGTCGTTTACTCACAGCAAACTCATGAGGCCCACCTGGTTCTGATAATCTATCACTAACGTTTTCTAACATTAATCCAAGGGAAACATTTGTATCTTTTAACTTTTTCATATCATTTCGTGTCATTGTTCCTGGATTACCATGTGGGAATAAACTTGTTTCACGTGCGATTATTTCTGAGATATAAGAAAGATATTCTATCGTTGAAGTATGTCCGTTATCATTAAGCCATTTCTTAACGATAGGAAATTTTCTTTCAGGTCGTTCTCCAAGAGTAAATAATACTTCTTTACAACCTAGAAGATCTGCTTTTTTTGCAAGGTTTAAAATATAATCCTCTTTCAAAAAGATCGTATCATATGAATGAGGATCTTCTCGAAATGTACAATATGAGCAAATGTCTGAGCATACTTGAGTAAGTGGAACAAATATTTTTGGGGAAAAAGTTATAATATTATTTTTACCAGTGTTTCTTATTAAAGATGCTGCAATACACAAATCATTAATGGATATATATTTATCAAAAAGAACTTTGTAGAAATCATCATTTGAAATAAGACGGTTTTCAATAACCCCTTCTGTTAAACTGCGTAGTTGATAAGGCAAATTTGCCTTATCAGATTCAGTAATGTGGTAGTCAATATTCAAAATTAGATTTGATTCCATATTATTAATTATCACTAGTAATTATCTTTTAATAAACTATCAATAGAAAGCTCTAGTTCACTTTGAGGTACAAAACTTTCAAATTTATTTGTAATTATTCCCTTATTATTGATTAAGAAAATCCAAGGTTCACTTGGTAAATTCCAAGGTTTTATAACTTGTGAGATTTCTGTAAACTCTCCTTCATTATTTGCACTCTCCATATCATATACCTCTATATGGACGAAATACATATCCTTATTGTAATTTTCATGAAGTCTTTTGATAATATTCATTTGTGGTCCGCAAGTAAAACTTTTACACTGTCCCGGTGTGGCAAATAATAGCAATAAAGGCTTATCTTGTGATTCTAGTATTTCTTCTACAGACTCATTATATAAATCCATCTTTGGATTTATATCCGAAGTTATCTTTTGTAAATCTTCTGGATTTTTGGCAACTATGTTATTTGTTTGCGGAATTTTATCACCTATCTTTGGTGTTGAGCTAGATGATTTTACATCAATAACAATTCTAGCTTTTTGACCTTTGTATTCGCCATCGAGTGGCTTGATTTCAGCAAGCCAATCCCCGGCTTTATCAAATTTTACATATGTTACATAAATACCAGATTTTGAATTAGGCCAATTAATAAAACTTCCTTGATTTGAGAATTCAAACTTGGTTATATTATCTTTTTCTTGGTAAAAATCTATCGAAATTTTTTCAGCTGTAATAGTTTTTCTTTGTGGATTTTGAATTCCGAGGATTAATCTATTTGTTCCTATAGCTATATCGCTAGTTCCGAGTGTTGCTATGAGGCTTAATTCTACTTTATTGATAGATTCAGATTTATCATATGCAATAAAGTAAAAAATGCTCAATATTAACGCAATTAATGAAATACTAAATAATAAAATTAATATCCGTTTATTCATTAATTAACCTTCTTTGAATTCGCGATAGATATGTATGGAAATTTTAGAATCAGGAAAATGGTTTAATGGGGGATTTGTTTTTGATATTTCTATCTCGATAGCTACGGGGGTGAAATTATTTTTTATTTGACTTATGAGATGCTCCGCTATTGCTTCAATTAAACAAAATTTTGTTTTTTGTAACTCTTGATAAATAAAATCAATAACATCTGCATAATTTATTGTATCGTCAATATTGTCTGATAAACCTGGTTTTTTAAGGTTTTTATATAGCTTGATATTTAATAAAATATCTTGCATTTTCGATTGTTCTTGAGAAGTTATTCCTAAATACACACTAGTTATAATATTGTTTAACTCAATATAATCATTATTCAAAGGCATTGGTATATCTCGCTAAATATATTTAAGATTGAGACATATTGTTGGCTAATTCAATAAGATTTCGTGCTCTTTTAACTACAGGAACGTCAATCATTTTACCATCAAGCGAAGTCGCTCCTGAGCCTTTTCTTTCTGCTTCTTCAAATACTTCAATTACTTTTTTAGCATATTCTATAGCTTCTTCGGATGGACTAAATAGATTATTAATACTTTCTAATTGTCCAGGATGAATAGCGAATTTAGCTTTAAAACCTAAAGGCAGGACACTCTTAATTTCATTTTCTAGACCATCATTATCTCTGAAATTTACATACGGAGTATCTATAGCTGTAATCCCTGCTGCTTTTGCTGCTACTGCAACCACTGAACGAGGGTAAAGTATTTCAATACCTGTATCTGTTCTTTGTATACCCATATCATTTGTAAAATCTTCACCACCAAAAGCTATACCTAACATTCTGTCAGAAGCTGAAGCGATGGTATTAACATTAACTATTGCAGATGCACTTTCGATCCATGCAATAATTTTTGTGCTTCCAATTTCCACCGATTTTTCTGTTTCTACTTGGCTTAATATTTTACTTACTTCTGAAATATCCCAGCTACTTTCGATTTTACCTACACTTATTCCATATGTGTTAGAACTTACTACTGCACGTATGTCATCAAAAGTCAGACCTGTATCTAAAGCGTTTACTCGGGGGATTATTGATTGATTTTTTCCAGATAATATATTTAATTTCTCACTTATTAAACTACGAGCATTACTTTTTTCATTGTCAGGTACAGAATCTTCCATATCTGGTACGAGAATATCTGTATCTGCAGTACTTGCTTTTTCTAACATATCACTTCTATTACCAGGTACAAATAAAAGACTTCTGAATAATTCCACTTTGATCTCCTAAATAATAAATATAATAAATTTACAAACTCAAATTAGGTTTTAGGATTATAACATATATATTAAAACTTAAATATAATTTGCATTCAATTATAATGATATAATGATATGCCTCAGCAGTATTTAGATTGGAGAGTAATATGAAATCCATAAGTATTATTGGTATTGAAGGAATGCCTGATATAAAACCGGGTGATGATTTGCCAAAATTAATTTTAGATGCTTGTGAAAGAGAGAATATCATTCTAGAAGATGGAGATATCCTTGCTGTAACTCAAAAAGTAATATCTAAATCAGAATCTTGCTTGGTAGATTTAGACACTATAAATCCTTCAAATCTAGCAAAAAAATGGGCACAACAATGGGATAGGGATCCAAGGCTCATTGAATTAGTTTTTCAAAAAAGTAAAAGAATTTCCAAAATGGAAAGTGGTGTGTTACTTACAGAAACAGAACATGGTTTTTATTGTATTAATGCAGGCATTGATTTATCAAATGTAACTGGCGATACAATGGCGACTTATCTACCAATAGATTCTGACAAGTCTGCATATAATATTCGTAGTTACGTAAATATGGCATTAGGGATAAATATAGCTGTAATTGTTACTGATACTTGGGGCAGGCCGTGGAGAGTTGGTGTTACAAATGTTGCTATTGGAGTATCAGGCATGTCACCTTTTCAAGATTACAGAGGATTGCATGATCCTAATGGAATGGACCTAAAGGCCTCGATAATAGCTGTAGTTGATGAGATTGCAGCAGCTTCTGAATTAGTGATGAATAAATTAGATAATATTCCTATTGCCTTAGTTAAAGGTTATACGTATTTACCATGCGAAGGCTCTATAAATGAGTTAATTCGTCCTCCCGAGCAGGATTTATTTAGATAATGGCAGAATTAGATGTTGTTCATGGTTTATATTGGCTGTATATTTTAAGCATATAAGTATACATTCATTTAGGAATTAATTATGAGTAATAAAAAATATAATAGTTTTTTTGCTAGTAACGTACCTCAGAATTCAGTACTAACAGAGCCACTCCCAAGGCCAAAATACGATTTTGCAGTTGCATTTCCTGATCCTGATCATTTCCCAATGGGAGACTTACACGAATCATTGGGTGAAGCTTTAAAGGATCAGGGACGAGATTTGGTTTTCTATCCACATCCCCAAGGTCTCCTTGAATTTCGTGAACTAGTTTGTAAAAAAATTAAGGAGAATAGAGGTATAGATGTAGGTCCACAAAATGTGATCATCACTGCAGGCTCTGGTCAGTCCATAAATTTAATTACTCAATTATTTATAAATCCCGGCGACACTATTGTTTCTGAGAAGTTTACATATACTGGGGCTTTAAGAGTTTTTGAAAGATTCGGTGCAAAAATGGCTGGTGTGGAAATGGACGATGAAGGAATGCTACCAGAATCTTTGGAAAATAAATTAATTGAATTGAAAGGTAATGGAACAACTCCAAAGTTTATATATACTATCCCTACTTTTCAAAATCCCGTTGGAACAGATATGAGTTTTGAAAGAAAGAAGGAGATATTAGCTATATCGCAAAAGTATCAAATTCCCTTGTTTGAAGATGATTGCTATGCAGATTTAAGGTTTGAAGGAGAAAATCATCCAGCTATAGCTTCTCTAAAAGGATCTGATAATGTTGTGTATTCAGGATCCTTTTCTAAAATCTTAGCACCCGGACTTAGACTTGGTTGGATAGTAGCTCCAGATACATTTTTACCATACCTTATGGCTGTGAATCCTGGTACTCCACCTAGCCAATTTACGATATTATCAGCATTGTATTTTTTGAGAAAAAATATGGAAGATCATATCGCAGGTCTATGTAATATGTTTCGGGCTAAACGGGATTGTATGCTAGGGGCTATCGGAGAGTTTATGGGGTCTGAAGTCGAAATAATCGCACCAAAAGGTGGATTGTATTTATGGCTAAAATTTCCAGAGAATGTTGACTTGGAACCTATATTGCCAATAGCTCGTGAAAAAGGAGTAATTTTTGGTTTAGGAAATACTTTTTCCACAGAAGGCAAAGCAAGTAATTTTATACGCTTATGTTATGGTTATCACAACTTAGAAGATACAGTGTCTGGTGTTGAACTTTTGGCAAATGTTTTTAGAGAACAAGGTTTGCTAAAATCTTAATTTGAAATTTGTTTTCCACTATGTTAAAGTAATATTTCTGGTGGTTTGAGCGGGACGGAACCACCCGTTACCATCCCGAACACGGAAGTGAAACATCCCAGCACTGACGATACTGTGCTCGCAAGGGTATGGGAAAATAGGTCACTGCCAGTATAAAAATTAAGTTCTTGGTTAGCCAAGAACTTTTTTTTTTGAAAATATGATAGTATGTAATTAGTTGTGATAAACAGATTGGTTTTAATATAGATTTTAACTATTAAATTATATGGGCTTTACCATTAACAAAATCTTCATTATAATCTACAGAATTATTTTAACTTTAATATAAAAATGTATGTAGGAGGAAGTCTAATTGGCTTCAAAATTTGACACTTTAACAGATTTATCAGAAACCCCTATGGGAAAATTGCTTACAGAGGTGGAATTTCCTAAGCCTTTGAGAAGAGGTGATGTATTAGAGGTAGAGATAGTGAAAATAGACCCAGAGGGCTTTTTGGTTGATTCTG
Source organism: uncultured Dehalococcoidia bacterium (assembly GCA_964404955.1). Classification (GTDB taxonomy): domain Bacteria; phylum Chloroflexota; class Dehalococcoidia; order Lucifugimonadales; family UBA6952; genus UBA6952. Next base: position 2,420 of record CAYOMB010000029.1, on the reverse strand, counting down.
GTCATAAGTCTGATGCCTTGGTTCCACTACGTGAAACTCGAAGTATGACTAACGAAGAGGTGACTGAAATCAAAATTGGAGATAAGTTGGATGTTTTTGTTGTTAGACCAGACTCTGGTGATCAATTACCACTACTCTCTTTTGATAGGGCTCGAGCAGAACATGGTTGGATAACTTTGAAGAAGGAGTCTGAGCTTGGAAATGTTGTTTCGGGAGTAATTAAGAGTTTCAACAAAGGTGGTGCGGTTGTTGAAGTTGAAGGAGTACAGGGATTTGTGCCTGTTTCCCAACTATTAACTCCATTCCAAATGGATACTACTGATTCTTCAAATATAAACAATGACGAATCAAGAATTGGCCAGTCTATAAATATGAAAATAATGACATTAGACCGAAACCAGAAAACTTTAATTTTGTCCGAACGACAATCAATTCAAGAAAAACAAAAACTAGATTTAGATAAATTGCTACAAGAAATGAAAGAAGGGGATATACGTGACGGTAAAGTTACTGGAATATCTAATTTTGGTGCTTTTGTTGATTGTGGTGGAGTAACAGGGCTCATTCATATTTCTGAAATGTCATGGGATCAAGTAGATTCTCCAGGGTCTATTTTAAAAGCAGGCCAAGATGTTAAGGTTTTTGTATTAAAGGTTGATCTTGAGACCAAAAAAGTGGCTTTTAGTTTAAGACGCTTAGAAGCCGAACCATGGTCTACAGTAGGAGATAAGTATGCTGTTGATCAAATTGTAAACGGTGTTGTAACCAAACTTGCCGACTATGGCGCATTTGTAAGAATAGATCGTTCAATTTATGGATTGTTGCATATTTCAGAAATTACTGAGGAAACAATTCAGCATCCTAAAGAAATTCTATCTGAAAATCAAGAATTAGAATTAAAAATTATTAGTTTAGAGCCTGAGAAGAGGCGGCTAGGTTTAAGTCTTAAGCAAATCAATCAAGAAAATAGTGAAAATATGGTTGAACCAAATGAAGTTGTTCAGGATAATGAAGGTAGTGATGAAATTGTTTCTTCCACTGAAATAGAAAAAGAGGATGAGGCTGTTAGCAATTTTGATGAAGCTATTTCGTCTGATTTAACCGATGATTCAAATACTGAAGAATCTGTTGATGAAGATACTGGAGAAGAAACTGAAGAGAACAAAGATTCTATTTAGTATTTTTAGTAGTTAGGACTAATATTATGTCGAGTAGATTTGAAAAGTTTTCAGAAAAAGCAAGAAAAGTTTTATCTTTAGCTCAAGAAGAAGCACAACGCTTTAATCATAATTATATTGGTACTGAACATATATTACTTGGATTAGTTAAAGAATCTGATGGGGCAGCTGCAAGAATATTGATAAGTTTGTCCCTCGAGCTTAATAAAGTTCGCTCCGCTGTTGAATTCATTATTGGAAGAGGAGAACGAAGACCAACGCCCGGTGAAATTGGATTAACCCCAAGAGCAAAAAAAGTTATTGAGTTAGCAGTTGACGAAGCTCGTAGACTTAATCAGCAATTTATTGGTACAGAACATTTATTGATAGGTATCATGAGAGAGGGCGAAGGTGTAGCTTCAGGGGTATTAGAAAGTTTAGGTCTGAATTTAGATAAGATAAGATCAGAAGCTACGAGAATTAGTTCTCAAACTGGATATACACCTAGTTCAAGTTCATCAAAGACAGCAAGTAAAACACCGACTCTAGATCAACTAGGAATAGATTTAACCAAATTGGCACGAGATGAGAAACTAGATCCTGTTGTTGGGCGAAGTCAAGAAATTGATAGAGTTATACAAATCCTCAGTAGAAGAACAAAGAATAACCCAGTACTTATTGGTGAACCTGGTGTAGGCAAAACTGCGATTGTTGAAGCTTTGGCTCAAAAAATATTATCTGATGATGTGCCTCAAGGTTTGTCGAACAAGCGACTAGTTGCACTAGATATGGGAATTTTAGTTGCTGGTACTAAGTATCGTGGTGAGTTCGAGGAAAGATTAAAAAAAGTAATTGAAGAATTAAAATCATCTGGAAATTGCATCTTGTTTATTGATGAAATGCATACTATGGTAGGTGCTGGTGCTGCTGAAGGTGCCGTCGACGCCGCAAATATTCTTAAACCGTCTTTAGCTAGAGGTGAGTTACAATGCATTGGCGCAACGACTGTTGATGATTATAGAAAATATGTCGAAAGAGACCCTGCTCTCGAGAGACGATTTCAAACTGTTCAAGTATTAGAACCCTCTGAAGAAGAATCTGTTCAAATTCTAAAAGGTATTAAGCCCAAATATGAAGAACATCATGGCTTAATTATTTCAAACGAGGCAATTACTACTGCTGTTGAACTTGCTTCTCGATATATATCAGATAGATTTATGCCTGATAAAGCAATAGATTTAATTGATGAGGCTGCTAGTAAGG
>CAYOMB010000028.1:2174-11592 GCA_964404955.1 uncultured Dehalococcoidia bacterium | reverse complement strand
TCTTAGCAAATATTTTACCTAATTGCTCTATGCTAGTGATAAAAATGTCTAGATTAACAAACGCGGTCCCGTCATTTTGGTTTTTACTCACAACATCATTTACATTAATTTTCTCAGAAGCCACAGCAGAAGTTAAATCTCTAAGCAATCCAACTCTATCCCAAGAATGTATGGATATTCTTACTGGATAGTAGTTCTTTGATTTACCCCAATTTACTGCTACAACCCTCTCACGATCTTGTTCTTTTTGAATATTTTCACACCCAACTTGATGAACAGTAATCCCCTTAGCACGAGTTATGTACCCTACTATATCATCTCCAGGCAATGGAGAACAACATTTTGCTAAATTAGTTAATAAATCACCAACCCCTAAAACGTCAACTGATGAAGTTAAATCTCTCACTGCTGAATTTGATATTGTATTTACTTTTAAGGGTAGAGGATCATTTAATTTAGATAACACTTGTTGTATTGTAATCGAACCAGAGCCAAGAGCAGCAAAAAAATCTTCAACACTTGAAAATTTTAAAGCTTTAGCTACTTCTTGCTCAGTTTCATCAATATTGAATTTCTTCAAATCTTTCTGAAACATTTCTCTGCCCTTATTTAGACTTGTGCTGCGTTCCTGTCTTCTGAACCAAGATTTGATTCTTTCTTTTGCTGTTGCAGTTTGTATATATCCAGCGTGAATATTCAACCAATCTAAACTTGGTCCTCTAGCAACCTTACTAGTGAGAATTTCAGCTGAATCACCACTCATAAGTTTGTAATCTAACGGTACTAATTTCCCATTAACTTTTGCTCCAATACACCTATGACCAATTTCTGTATGAATTCTATAAGCAAGATCAATTGGTGTGGATCCTACAGGTAATTCAAAAATATCACCTTTTGGGGTATAAACATAAACCTGATCTTGAAATATGTCTGTTTTTATATTTTCCAGAAATTCTTCTGGGCCGCTTGAACCTTTTTGCACATCAATTAACTGACGTAACCAATTTATTTTTGTTTCATATTTTTCGTTTGATTGTTTTCCCTCTTTATAAGTCCAGTGTGAAGCTATCCCAAATTCTGCCAGTCTATGCATTTCGTTTGTTCGTATTTGTACTTCTAAAGGCATTCCATTTAGTCCCATGACCGTTGTGTGTAAAGACTGATACATATTCTCTTTTGGATTAGCTATATAATCATCAAAATGCCCAGATAATGGATGCCATAATTCATGAACTATAGATAATGTTGTATAACAATCAACTTTTGAATTAACTAAAACCCTTAATGCAAATAAATCATGAATATCATCAAAATCTTTTCCTTGTTCTCCATAAGCCTCAATCTTTTTATAGATACTATATAGATGTTTTGCTCTTCCAGTAACCGTTGCTTCAATATTTGATTTTTTTAGGGAACTTCCTAGCATATCTTGAACCAAGCTAATGTATTTTTCTCGCTCAAGACGTTTTCGAGAAATCAAAGAAGCAATTTCTTTATAAGTATCCGGCTGTATATACCGAAAGGCAAAATCCTCTAATCTCCATTTCACATCCCACATACCTAATCTATGCGCTAATGGAGCATAAATATCTAAGGTTTCTTGTGAAATCATAATTTGCCTATCATCTGCAAGTGAAGAAAGAGTAGACATATTATGTAATCTATCTGAAAGTTTAATAAGAATTACTCGTAAATCCTTAGACATTGCTATAAGCATCTTCCTTAAACTTGCTGCATTATTATTTCTCAATTCATTTGAAGGACTATCATCATTTGACGTAGCAATATTAATATCAAGTCTATTTAATTTGGTTACACCATCAACTAATTCAGCAACATGCTTACCAAATTCTCTTTCTATTTGTATATATGAAACATCACAATCTTCTATAACATCATGGAGTAACGCTGCAACTAAAGTAGTAGTATCACAATTCAAATCTGCTAAGTATCTGGCAGTTTCTATTGGATGAACAATAAAGGGGTCACCAGATTTGCGTAACTGCCCTTTGTGGGCGTCCTCAGCAAAACCTAAAGCTTTAGAAATTTTTTCTATATCTTCTTTAGGTAAATACGTAGTGGCTATTTCCAGTAAAGAATTCACAAAATCACCTAGACTGATTATATCATTTGTAATAATTAAATGGAGCTAAGTATACTTGAAATCCCAACTTTTCGAAATATAGACTTTATTTGATATAAAATATAATATCTTTGTATACGATATATGAAAGGAAATACATGTTACAAAGGCCACGAGGTACTGCTGATATTCTTCCATCTGAACAAAAGTATTGGAAATTTATCCAAGAAACTACTGCAAAAGTCTGTGAACAATTTGGTTACAAACGATTAGATACTCCTCAATTTGAATCGAAAGATTTATTTATTCGAGGCGTTGGTACTCAAACTGATATTGTCCAAAAAGAAACATATACATTCCAGGATAAAGGAAATGAAGAATTAACATTACGTGCCGAAGGAACAGCACCAGCATGCAGAGCATATATAGAAAATGGTATGAAAAATCTACAGCAGCCTGTTCGACTTTATTACCATGCCTCCATATTTAGATATGAAAGACCCCAATCCGGACGATATAGGGAACATCATCAATTTGGAATTGAAGCAATTGGTGACAGTAGCCCATTAATTGACTGCGAAGTCATACAAATAGCTACAGATGTTATAGAAACATTAGGAATCCCTAATACTTCACTATTTATCAATTCTATAGGTGGAGCAAATTGTTGTAGAAAAGATTACCTCTTAAGCTTAAAAACGTATTACAGTAAACATCTTGATTTTTTATGTAATGATTGCAATAACAGAATAGAAAATAATCCATTAAGGCTGTTAGATTGTAAACAAAAACAATGCCAAGCATTCCTTCAAGATGCCCCTCATTCGATTGACTCTCTTTGCCAAGAATGTAAAGATCATCATGAAAAACTTCTTGCCTATCTCAATTCATTACAATTACCCTATATTATTAATAGTAATCTAGTAAGGGGTTTGGATTATTACAATAAAACTGTTTTTGAAATCCAACCAGAAACAGAAGGAAGTCAAAATACAATCATTGGTGGCGGAAGGTATGATGGTTTAATTGAACAAATAGGTGGACAATCTACTCCTGGTATCGGTTTTGGTTGCGGAATTGAAAGACTAATACTAAATTTAAAATTAAATAATATTGAACCACCTGAAATTTATGCAAAACCTGTAGTAATATGCCACATGGGTGAAGATGCTTTAAGCCTTGCGGTACCCCTATCCAAAAAATTGCGGAGTAATAATATCCATACTATAATCGCCCCTTATGGGAAAAGTATACGTAGTCAAATGAGATATGCCTCATCTAATGATTCAGATTATGTCGTAATTATTGGTGAAGAGGAAATAAAGCAAAAAACATATCGTGTAAAAGATATGAACAAATCAACTGAATATGATTTAGATGAAAAAGATTTAATTAACTTATTACTAGAAATTTAAATCAATTTGAGTAATGCTCATGTCGCCTTTGAATTTGGCATCAACTAGTGTCTTTTTACCTTCAAAATAGAACTCTACAGTTGATCCAATATATTGAGAGTCATTCAATCCCAGTGTTACTGTATAGGCTCCATTTAGCCCAACATCAAAATTAAACCAAATATCGGAAAGATTATCATTAGGAGCAACTACTCGGATATAGTATTTTTTACCTAAGTCAACAAATGAATTATTTTGCTTTATTGTGCCTTGTATAAATGAAGGTAAAGGTGGAACCGCAGCAGCATTTAAATTTGGTGGGATTTTGAAATCAGTATTAATTTTACCATTATATAAATCAGTAAGGTTTTTACTAATAGTAGAAGTTTCTAGCATATATACTACATTGTCTTCACTTGATATATCTTTAATATCTTTTGATTTTAAAGTTTCTTTTGAAATTGTTAGTCCAACTAATGAATAATTACTATCAAATATCCCTAGACCATCTTCAACACCTTCAATGGTTTCATCATCCGTTAAAAATAGTTCTGCGTATCTTATTCCTGTCGAAAGATCTCGTCTATATTTGTTTACGAAAAGTTCTGAATCCATCATTGTCCATCCAGAATTATTACCCTCACAATATAAACAATAGCCTATACCTTCATGAATATCGTTAACCGCGCTATCAGTATTGTTTTTACTCGGAATTATAGGTTTACTGATCTCATATATGCTATCCAAAATGTTTGTTGGCAATAAATTCGAATCAATAATCTTAATTACAGCTAAATCTATTTCCTCGTCTCTTCCAACAATCCATCCTTTGGAACTATTTTCTCCCTGCGATCCTGAAAGATAAAGATCAACAAATGGACTCGATGAAAATCCTTTTGCAGTAGTTAGGATATGATTTGGATATTCAGTTAATAACCATCCTGTTTTAAAGGTTTCTTGATTTTGCCTACTTGAGGAAGTCCCTCCAGTAGAAATTAAAGGCCATTTATCATATTGATCTATTTGTGATGCAAAATTTAATGCATCTACAGAATTAGGAAATTGCCCGATCAAAACAGCTGATTTTCCAACAAGCAAAGAATCTTTATCTGTATCCCAAATCCATGAAGGGGTTGGGGTTGGAGTTGGTATAATAGTTTTGGTGGGTTCCTGTGTTTCTACAACCTTAGGTACAGATTCAAGTGCTTTAGCTACAGCAGCATCAATCATTGATTGAACGTCTAAAGTTGGTTCGGGAGTTGGAGTTGGTTCCGGAGTTGGAGTTGGTTCGGCATTTGCAGTTTCAGCCAATCGTGCTGTTATACCTGCATCTACAGTTGCTTGAAAATCAATATCTTGAAGCTCTATTGGAACTTCTTCTGAATTTCCGCAATTCACAATGAAAATAAATGATAAAGCAAAAATTAGATTCTTATATTTATTCATATTCTTGTCTCAAATAATATATTTAATCTAAATTATATCACACAATATATTAGGGAAATGCGTTGAACATGAATATTAATGTAAACTATACTTCAATATAAATATTTATAAAGAGTAGATTGTTAATCCAAATGTTAGAAAAATTATCAAAATTTGAACAAAGATTTAGAGAAGTTGAGCTTTTACTTGCTGACCCAGATAATTCAGATAATCCAAAACTTTTAGCAGAATTAGGTAAAGAATATTCTCAATTAGAATCAAAATCTAAAACATATCTTAAATATAATGCCTTACTAAAATCCATAACAAGTTTAAATCAAATCATTTCTTCTGAAGATGATAAAGAACTTGTAGAGCTTGCTAAAGAAGAATTAAATGAAGAATTAATAAAACAAACAAATTTAGAATCCGAAATTCAGTTATTGTTACTTCCCCAGGATCCGAATGATCAAAGAAATGTTTTCGTAGAAATACGAGCTGCTGCTGGTGGCGATGAAGCAGCATTATTTGCAGGGGATATATATCGTATGTACGCTCGTTATTCTCAGATTGCAAACTGGAATATTGAAATAATGTCAATGAACGAAACAGGAATTGGCGGCTACAAAGAAATCGTATTTTCTGTACAAGGAGAAAATGTTTACAAAAGACTAAAATACGAAAGTGGAGCTCACAGAGTCCAACGAGTTCCATCAACTGAATCTTCTGGTAGAATTCATACATCTACGATTACTGTTGCCGTACTACCTGAAGCTGATGATGTTGATGTTGATATTAGTGATAATGATTTGCGAATAGATATTTTCCATGCAGGTGGTCATGGTGGACAAAATGTAAATAAGGTAGCAACTGCTGTAAGAATAACACATTTACCCAGCGGGATTGTTGCAGTATGTCAAGATGAACGATCTCAAATGAGGAATAAACAAAAAGCCATGGATGTAATTAAAGCAAGGCTTTTAGACAAAGCAACCAGAGAGCAACAACAAAGCATTAGTAGTGATAGAAAGTCTCAAGTTGGAACAGGCGAACGTGCTGAAAAGATACGTACTTATAATTTTCCACAAGATCGGATTACTGATCATAGAATTAACCTTACTATCCACAATATGGAAAATGTCCTAAATGGAAATCTAGATATCTTGATTGACCCTATTCAAGAAAAAGAAAAAGAAATGTTATTAGAAAATCCAGTAGTTTGATCACTATAAAAGAAATCTTACTATCCACAAGAAATTTGATGAATGAAATCGCTATCAGTGATAGTGATTTAGAGAGCGATCTTCTCGTTTCCTTTGCTTTAAAAATTTCTCGTACAGAATTGCATACTAATATTGAAGCCAACATTACATTATCTCAAAAAGAACAAATTGAAGAGTTAGTTAATCGTAGAATTGCTTATGAACCCTTAGCATATATTTTGGGATTTAGAGAATTTTTTGGAAATTCATTTATAGTTAACGACTCGGTATTAATACCTCGTCAAGAAACTGAGTGTTTAGTTGAGGCTATAATTGAGTATATAAACAATAAGTCGATCAAAAATCCTACAGTTTTAGATGTTGGATGTGGTAGTGGGATTATTGGCGCAAGTATTTTACAAAACTTTCCGAGTTTAAATCTTGTTTCGATTGATATATCTAGCAATGCAGCCAAAATTGCTTATGAGAATATAGAAAGTATAACTAATCGAAGTAATTTTAATGTATGTGTAGGTGATTTAGTCGAAGCAATAAAAGGACCAATAGATTTAATTGCTGCAAATCTACCCTACATACCAACCGAAAGAATTTCAAAATTACAAAAAGAAATAGTACTTTATGAACCCAAAACAGCATTGGATGGAGGAAACCAAGGTACAGAAATAATTTCCAGATTAATCAATCAAAGTACCAGAATCCTTAAACCTTCTGGAGCTATATTTTTAGAAATCGATCCTGAACAAAAACATATAATTGAAAACGAATTACACTATTTATTTCCAAAGCACACAATTAACATCTTAAAAGATCTAAGTGGTCAGGAAAGAATCATATCTCTTACTAAACTATAGTTCCATTGTTATTTTTAAACTATTATCTAATTTAGAACTATACGTTTCGTATGCTTTTTGTACTTCTTCAAATTTAAGATTATGGGTTACGAGATATGATAAATCTAACCGATTTTGTTCAACTAATTCTATGCATTCATTAACTGCCTGTGGCATATCCCAAGTTCTAGCGCTATTATGTACTTCTATGATCGGCAGCTTTGAAGTCATTTCATCAAAATTTAATTCAAATATATCTTCATCATGAGATAAACCAAAAAGTATTGCCTTACCTTGTTTTTTTATTATTTTCCATATTCCATTAAGTGTTTCAGGTCTCCCTACAGCCTCAACAACAATATCAGCACCTTCACCATTTGTCAGTTCGGCTACAGCTTCCTCAAGATTATCTTTATTTGGATTAATAACGTGTGTTGCTCCATTATTTTTTGCCACATCTAAGCGATAATCTAATAAATCAACTCCAATTACTTTTGTAGCTCCACCTTGAGCTAATATATTACTAAAGCTTAAACCAATAGGTCCTTGCCCTAGAACAACAATTTTTTTTCCTATTACGTTTCCAGTTAATTTACAAGAGTGCATAACTGTACCAACTGGCTGACACATTAACAAGGTAGACATATCTTTTCCGTCTGGTAAGCGAACTAATCGTTCAGCAGGTTCTGCTAAATATTCTGCTAATCCATTTCCTCCATCTGGAAAAACGATAACCTTATCTCCAACATTATATTCTGAACTTTTTGTTTCAACGACAACACCTGCACATTCATGGCATGGTTTACCATGTTCTATTGGATACATTTCTTCATCAAATGTTCGATCAAAAATTCGTAAGTCACTACCACATATGGATAATCGCTCCATTTTAACTAAAACCTCACCTTCACCAATTTCAGGATCAGGTACTTCGAGAAACTCAAACTGTTGCGGACTTGTTATACGAGCAATTTTCATACATCCTCCAGATTCAACTACATTAAATAATTAATATTTATAGAACATAATTTTGCTCGATTTCGAACAATTGATCAACCCCCATAATGACGGCTAATTCTTGTCTATAGTTTGTTACATCAAAATCAACTGAACCTGTTTCATTAAATTCAACCATACTATCCCTAACAGCTTTGTAGATTACACTAGGTAAGTAATTATTAGGGGATATTACATTGAAGCCTAAGTCTTCAGCAGTAGAAGCGTCTATACTTTGCCCGTTATATGATTTTGGTATTCCAGATAATTCTTTTGCATATATTTCAGCATCTTCAGGTGTTTGAATACCTTCAATCCTTATCATATCTGCTCCTGCTTCATAATATGTTTTTACTCTTTTGATCGTATCTTCCCAACCTGAGACACTCAGTGCATCAGATCGTCCAATAATCAAGAAATTATCATTTGATCGAGCTTTTACAGCTGCTTCAATTTTTTTTGCATGTTCTTCAATTGATACAACCTGTTTGCCTTCAAAATATGCACATCTTTTGGGAAAATATTGATCTTCGAAACTAATTCCACTTAAACCAGCAGCCTCAAATTCTTTAACTGTTCTCCAAACATTTAAAGCATTCCCATATCCTGTATCACCATCAGCTGTGACAGGTATATTTACTGATCGCGCAACGTATCCAGCAACATCCAATACTTCATTCATAGTCATTAAGCCAGCATCAGGATACCCCTTAGACATCGATACCCCACCACCACTTATAGCAATTGCTTTAAAACCTAGATTTTCAGCTATTTTTGCCTGAAGACAATCGTATACTATTGGTTCTTTTAGTATTGTTTGATCCATAATCAGTTCTTTTAACTTTTTCATTGTCATAATTACACTCCAATAAGAATAACTTAAAAACTTGCTTCGAAATATATAATATTTTATATTTATTATTGGTTACACATTCTACAACATGTTATTGAGCTAAATATACAAAATGAAAGAATTATTGAACATACTAATCGTTGCCCCAGAAATACCACCAAACACAGGAAATATTATTCGATTATGCTCTAATTCGGGGTGTAATTTACATTTAATAAAACCTATAGGTTTTAATTTTGATAATAAAAGTTTAAAAAGAGCTCGACTTGATTATGATCTCAACTGCAACATATCAATTTATGATACATTTAATGAATATATTGAAAAAAATGACCCAATAACCATTTATGCAACAAGTACTTCGTCCAATACTATGTATAACGATGTCCAATATAATTTGGGAGATACAATTATGTTTGGATCAGAAAGTGTTGGATTATCACCTGAAATTTTAAATAGAATACCTAGTAAAAATATCGTAAAAATACCGATGATCCCTCAAAATAGAAGTATAAATTTATCTAATGCAGTATCAATCGTTGTATATGAAGCATGGAGACAATTAGATTTTATTGGAAGCTCTACTATTAAACAAAATGAGTATTACAATTAGA
>CAYOMB010000028.1:0-2074 GCA_964404955.1 uncultured Dehalococcoidia bacterium | reverse complement strand
CAATTAGATTTTATTGGAAGCTCTACTATTAAACAAAATGAGTATTACAATTAGAGAGGAACCCATGAGTGAAATAAAAGGATTAACAATTAAAAACCAGGAAGACTTAACTTCTATTGAAGCCTCTTCATCCAATCAGCATGGTTTGATTTATATTACCCATGGCGCTCCAAAAAACTGGGTTGCAAAGCCTGAAGAAATGATTTCACACACATTGGCAGGGTTTTTTAAAGCCCTAAATTTGATTGATGATTCAAGAATAAAAGCCCTTTTTAATGATTATGGTCTGGTATACAGAGAATTAGAAATTGACAATGAATAACATAATTATTCTAAATCAATTAGCTCTTGATTAGGATCAAATGCATCTAATCCCATCGTCTCCAACATAACATTAAATGACTCAGGAATTACCCCAGACGTATTATAAAAATCATCTACTACACATAATACTAATTTATCTAACATATCTAGTATTGGCTCACTAATATCATTTTCTCTAAATTTAACTATAATAGTTTTCGCATGATCAGTAGGAATAAACATGGTACCTTTAATCCAATTCATAAGAAAAATAATATGATCATTATTATCAGGAAGTGAAAGAATAAATGTTTTTACCTCTTCAACGTCTTTAATTCCAAAAAGCTCAAAATAGTTTGCTATTATACTTTGCACACTGAAGTTATCTTGCATGGCTGACCCTATTTAATGATTACTTCTTCAAACATGTCGTAATTTGATTTATACATACCTAAGTTTTTATAAACTTGTTTGGCAATTTTATTATTTACGTCCACATAAAGACGTATGGCATAGACATCCCCATGTACTTGAGCAGAATTACAGACAAACTCATAGAGTGTTTTATAGACACCGTTTCTTCTATATTCAGGGCTCACATATACACTTTGAATCCACCAATAATATTTATTATGCCAATCACTCCATTCAGTAGTAAGCAATAACCCACCTACTTTTTGATCTTTTATAGTCGCAATACAATATCTACCTAAATGAGGATCATCAAATACTGCTTGAACGCCTTGTGTAATTTCATTTTTATTTAAGGTAATGTTTTCAGTTTCTAAAGCCATAGATATATTAAAATCAACAATATTAGAAAGGTCATCTTTTAATGCTAAACGTACTTGTGGGATTTGATCTTGATTACTCATTGTTATTCACAGTAAAACCAACTGTATCCGCAGCTTCATGACGTATAGCTGCGACTGGAGCATATTCAGGAGAATCTCTAAATGCATTCATTTGTTCAATTGTAGGGAATTCTAAAATCACAATACGTTTTAAATCCCAGTCAGTATTATCAGCAATAATTTCACCACCCCGGACAAGATACCTACCACCATATTGTTCGATAATTGCTGGTACATGTTTCATATATTCTTCGTACTTATCCCAATCTTTTACATTTATGCTACTAATTGAATAAACTGCCATAATTTTCTCCTTTTAGTTTGGTGAGATATAAGATCCCATACCAGAAGTTTGTTCACTAACTAAAAAGGTTAGCACATCTTTACCTTTGTTAGTTTCAATTTCAGCATCAAATCTTTGACCTCCTAAAGAACCTATAAGTTCATATTTATTCTGAGTATATAATTTGCCCTCATAAAATGATTCTTTTAAGTCTCTTTCCCTCTCCCCTTCAAGATACATCTCAACTGCATCTCGCATCACATCAAAAACATCTTCTTGATCTAAATGAGTTGGAGATTTTAAAAATACATATCCCCATCTCATTCCTTTGTGTTCTAACATCTTCAAAACCTTCGATTAATACTAAAAGAAAAATATAAACCTCATTTATTAAACGTGCAATGGTTTTTTAAAATCATATTGATTTACATTTGTTGATGATCTTTTCATAATAGTCACAACCTATATAAACAAAGATAACAGAACGAATGGAGAAAATTATGGATTTAGAGTTGGATGGGAAACGGGCTTTGATTACTGGAGGCAGTAAAGGCATAGGAAAGTCCATTGCAATACAGCTATGTCAAGAAGGAGTAAATGTAGCAATCGGTGCAAGAACAAAAGAAACTTTAGA
>CAYOMB010000027.1:0-12113 GCA_964404955.1 uncultured Dehalococcoidia bacterium | reverse complement strand
GTTGAGCCACGAGGGCTTGTGCCTGCTAATGGATAACTATAAATAAACCCATCTTCTACTCTGACTAATGCTTCTGGTGAAGCCCCGATAATATTGAAGTCGCCAAAATTAAGATAATACATATATGGAGAAGGGTTTAATTTTCTCAATGAACGATAAATATTAAATGGATGGGCTTGAGTAGTCTTAGTAGTTCTTTTTGAGACAACTACTTGAATCACATCTCCAGCAATAATGTAATCCCTACATTTTTCAATAATATTAGAATATTCTGGTAATTCGAAATTAACTTTTGTTTCTGGTACAAAATTCAGGAGTTTCTTATCCTTACTATTATCTAAAGTTAATGATTTGGATAAGTCCTCCAAAATATTTTCGATTTTATATACAGCCTCATTATAATTTTCTTGAATATTACCATTTGTTCTGACATGAGAAACAATTTTAATAACATGTCTAATATGATCAAACACTATAACGGTATCAGTTAATAATAAAATTGACTCAGGTATACCTATTGGATCATATTCTGGCAAATTAATTCTCGGTTCAAAATAACGAATAGTATCATACGACAAATATCCGACTGCACCACCCACAAAACGTGGTAAATCTTCTGAAGGATATGCCTTATATTGACATAATTCAGATTCAATCAAATTTAAGGGGTCTACTTCCCCATGAATCGTACCCTTGCCTGTTTCAATGACTTTGTATGGATCACAACCTATAAAACTAAAACGTGCTTGCCGTTCTCCACCTTCAACGCTTTCTAATAAGAAAGAGTATTTATCTCTCGCAATTTTTAAATACACTGAAACAGGAGTTTCAAGATCCGCATTAATTTCACGATATATAGGAATCAGATTATACCCTTGATTAGCTATATTTATTACATTCTCAATAGTTGGTTGATACATAATTTAATCCCATTGTTTCACGTACTTCATACATAGTTTTTTCAGCAGTTAACTTGCCCTTCGCAGACCCCTCATTTATGCATTCATCTACAAAATTAGGATCATTTTGATATCTATTCCTATTTTCTCTTATTGGATCAAGAAAATTATTAATAGCTATTATCAATTTTTGTTTAACTTCAACATCTCCAACTTTACCTTGTGTGTAACGTTCTTTAAGGTCATTTACTTCTTCCGTATTGGTATTAAAGGCATCATGATATTGAAATACAGGGTTTCCTTCAACGTGACCCGGATCAGTTGCTCTTAATCTTGTAGGGTCTGTATACATTGACATTATTTTTTTATTGACCATATCAGAATCATCTGACAAATAAATAACATTACCTATACTTTTACTCATTTTTGATTGACCATCAGTACCTAGCAAACGAGCTACCCGACCGACTAAACTATCTGGTTCAGGAAAAACATTTCCATATCTATTATTAAATCTTCTAGCAATCTCTCTTGTCATTTCAATATGGGGTAACTGATCTTCTCCTACAGGAACCAAATCAGCTTTAGGGAGTAAAATATCTGCAACTTGGCTTACTGGGTACGTATAAAAACCAACAGATAAACTTGTATTTGATATTCTTTCTCTTTCTGATTTAAGAGTTGGATTTCGTTCTAACATACCTAACGGAGTTAACATTGAAAGAAGCATGGCAAGTTCCGCATGTTCTGGAACATAGCTTTGGACAACAAATGTAGACCTATCGGGATCTAGTCCAACACTTAACCAATCTAGAACAACATCACGTACCGCAATTTTTATATTTTCCATTTCATCAATGTGATCACCTAGCGCCTGATAATCCGCGATTAGAAAATAACAATCATATTCTTCTTGAAGACGAATCCAATTTTCTAAAGCTCCTACATAATGCCCTAAATGTAATTTTCCTGTTGGTCGTATACCTGTTAGTATTCTTTTTTTCATATTCTCTCTTTCAAAAAAAAATCCCATCCCCTTAACAAGGGACGGGATACCGCGTTGCCACCCTAATTGCTTATATAGCCACTCAATGATTAAATAAATTAACCAAGCTTATAACGGTGCTTAGCCGATACTTCATACTACATTGTTCCGAAGTACTGCTCTAAGGTCCATTCTAACTTTACTTTTGGTGCTGGTTCTCAGCCAATCCAGCTCTCTGTCCCTAGCCTAAGTTATACTAATCCTCTTCATTGCATTTACCTATTCAATTTTATAAAAAGTATAGATTTAGATATATATAGTGTCAAGTTGAGTACGAAAATTATTATTTTACAGCATAGGAATGTAATTCAGCAGTGATAACTAATCGATGATCATACACCCATTTAGGAACACAGGTTACTAATGTTAAAGAATATGAATCCGTATCATATAAAGTTAATTCATCCTCATGTACTACCTTGGAAGAAATCACTTTGTATTTATACATAAAATACTCATCATCAAAGTATACAAAGACATCTTTTCCAGTTCTCAATAGGTCAGGAATTTCAGGAAGCTTTTTAAATATTGATCCTTCGCCATAGAGTGGACTTTCTAAATGACCAAAAAACCAAATATTCTTTTTATTAGGTTCTATTGTGGAAGGTATGTAACCGACAACTTTATTAGGAGTTTCATATTCATTAGAGTCACCTATATCTTGAACTTCAAGGCCGGAAAGATTTGAATCAACTGATATTGTAGGGATATAAATTTTATTCAATTTAGATATACCGTCAACAAGGAATTTTTTGTCTAAATAAAATGATGTCCATCTATCGTAGTATTGTAAATCTATGTTATCGTTGGGAACGACTAGTTCTTCTTTATCTAATGATAAACTCCAGGTTTGTTCATTTATAGCTGGGAACATAGAAAATTTCGAAGGCGAATTAGTGCTAGAAATATTATTAGTTTGTTGGTTTTCTGTTAAATTATCTGAGACTATATCAATATCATTATCTACTCGATCAGTATAAGTATCATATTCTACATTGTTAATTACAATTGTTTTATCGTAGTTTAATTCAGACAAACCAGAGGTTGCTTGATTACGATAGATTAAAAAAACAGATGTTATTAATATCAATAAAAGGCCAACAAACATCAAAGTATACATAGCAATACTTCTAAATTTATAACTACCGATAATACTAAAAATAAAATTCATACTGTAAGTATACAGTATAAATTTATATCATTACATTATCTACTTCGCGGGGCATATCCAGACCCATCCATAATTGGTTCATTAATAATAACATCACCATTTCTGATTTTGATATTCATATTACAATTAGGGACAGATGTACAAACCCACGCCTTGTATAGAATTGATGCACCTTGGCTACCGAAATCGGATAATGGGACTAAAACCCCATCACATTGTGGACACTCAGGGAATGGTTGCGCTTCTCCATTAGGCATTATATTTCCTCCTCTACCATCAACCTGTAAACAAATTTCTACATTACTTAAATAGTAATCTATATTCTACAAAAAGTCAAGTTTTTATATGGTTTTAGTAGAACATTATTAACATACATTAAAAATTTGACTACCATTTATAGATTTTTTTTATATCTAAATAACTTATTTATTTTTGCTGAGTAGTTTTATTATATTTTTTCCTAATATGTTTTCTTGCAAATTTTTATTAGCAATTTTTCTAATCAAAGTATTCAAAACTTTTTTTTGAGAGATAATAGGATAATCTGATCCAAATAATATCTTATCTGGATTTACTAGTTGTGATCCTATAGAAAAAACAGAATCATCATAAAGATAATTAGAAGCTGCTGTATCGAAATAAATATTTCCCAAAATGGAATTAACTTCAGGCATCAAATTATAAAAGATTAATCCTCCACCCCAGTGAGCACATATTATTTCTAGTTGTGGATGATCAGTTATGAAATCAGTCAATTGAGAGAGACTAATATCACCTTTACCAGGATAACTATGGCCTATAGGCTCAGAGGTATGCAAAATTAATGGCAACTGTGCATCAATTAATTTATTCCAAAAAGGAGTTATTTGAGCATCTTCTAACCTAAACTGTTGCAAGGAAGGGTGTAATTCGCCAACTCCTGCCATACCATCTTGTAAATATTCGGATATTTGATCTATGGCATAATCACCCCAATTGGGATTAACTGAACAAAAAGGTATAATTCTAGAAGGATATTTGGTAAAAGATTCCATAATATATTCATTTGAACGACGAGCTAATTCTATATCATTCCAGCCAAAACCCAATACCACAGAAGTATCAATATAATTTTGATCCATACTCTCAATTAGATCTTCAACAGATACAATTTTCTCACCATTACTGAATAATTCCTTAAAAGTTGCATCTATGGCAAAATATTTTTCCCGATTGTTGTCGATAAATTTTGGAAGGATATGCGTATGGCTATCTACAATAATTGAAGGATTCATTAGTTTTCCTAACTAGTTGGTTTTTTTGCTATAAATATAAAGAAACTTGAAATGAAAAAAAATATAACAAATACTAGAAATGGAATATTATAAGATCCAAAAACATCGAATAACACTCCTGCCAACAAAGGCCCTCCAGCCGAGGCTATTATTCCCATACTTGTAACAGTCCCTCTAATTGAACCTATATGTTCTCTTCCAAAATAATCTGGCCAAATTAGAGCAGACATAAATGATTGCGCACCTCTAGTTAAGCCATAAACAAAAGCAAATAAAATTATACCTGCAACTGTATTAGCTATTAATAATAATAAAAGGCCAATACCTCCGCCTAAATAACATAATGATAAACAATATCTAGTAGGTAGTTTTTCATTAATTACAGCCCACATTGGCTTAGCTATAGTTGATATAAAATATAATGAACTAAGTAATATCGCAGACTGACTTAATGTTAAACCAAAATGATATAAATAAGAGATTAAATGGATATTTACTCCATTAATAGCAGTTCCAGCTAAAGTAGTACCAATTGAAATATACCAAAAGGAACGGTGTTTAGCTGAATCAGTTAATGAAAAGTTGATTTCTTGAGAGATGCCTGTGTTATCTTGTGTATCTCTTAAAGAATTAACATTTTTACCGTCAGGTAAAAGCCCAATAGATTCAGGGTCCTTATACATAATGAATCCTGCAAAAGAACCTAAGATTAGAACACAAACACCAACGACTAACCATCCAGATTGCCAACCATATTGTTCTATAACAAGTGAAACAGGTATAGGTATTATGATTCCACCAAACGATAAACCCATAGTAGAAATAGCCATAGCTCTGTTACGTTTTGTTATGAACCATTTAGAAACAGTACTATCAGAAACGGTATGCCCCAAGCAAATAAAGCCCACACTAATAAATAATGAATAAATAATGAAAAAAAACCAGAAGTTAGTAGTGTAATAAATAAATATTGAACCTGAAAAAACTAAAGCAACCCCTAAAAATATTATTTTTTTTGGACCTTGGTTGTCTAGAATAAATCCAACAATAGGATTGACAATTAATCCTAACAATCTTCCAGCAACATATATACCAGAAAGTAATCCAGAGCTCCATCCCAAACTTGTCGTCATCGCGCCTAAAAACACGCCAAAACTTACAACTCCAAAACCGTATGAAAGACCTCCGAGTAGAAAAGCTGCAAATGCAACGTACCAACCATAAAAGATATTTTTATGAAAATTCAAATCACATTCATCTCAATCAGTATAAACTTTGGCGCTAATAGTAAACTATAAATCATTAAATTTACAACATAATTAGTAGAACATTAAAAAAATGATTGTTATAATGTCTTGGCTGATGTAAGGAGCAACATTCCATGAGAAATAACAATAACCAAAATGTTGATTTAAAAAAAGTATCTTCAGATTTACGCCGCGATATTTTAATGATGATCACCAATGTCAATAGCGGTCACGCTGGAGGCTCTCTTTCAGAATTAGAAATCCTAATTACTCTGTATAATTCAATATTGAACATTGATCCCCAAAATCCCAGTGATAAAAAGAGAGATCGTTTTGTATTAAGTAAAGGACATGCTAGTCCTGGCATGTATGCAGTTCTATCCCATAGAGGTTTTTTCCCTAGAAGTGATTTAGGTGGTTTTAGAAAATTAGGAAGTCATTTACAAGGTCATACACATATAGGAACACCGGGAGTTGAAATGTCTGCAGGATCTCTTGGTCAAGGATTATCATTTGGTGTTGGAATGGCATTAGCTGAAAAAATTGACAAGCTAAAATACAACACATTTGTATTATTAGGTGACGGCGAATGTGAAGAAGGTCAAATTTGGGAAGCTGCAATGTCAGCATCACATTACAACCTCTCAAAACTTACAGCAATTGTAGATAGAAACAAAATACAAAATGATAGATTTACTGATGAAGTTTCATCTTTAGAGCCCCTTGGGAGTAAATGGAGTTCATTTGGATGGAGTGTTATTAAGTGTAATGGACATAATCCTAAATCTCTAGAATCTAGTTTTAGAAAAGCTATTGCAGATACAACTAAACCAACTGTCATAATAGCTGATACCATCAAAGGTAAAGGTGTTAGTTTTATGGAAAACAATCCTAGTTTCCATGGAAAAGCTCCTTCTCTAGAACAGTTAATAGATGCGCTACATGAACTGAAATTTTCTAAAAAATCAGTTATAGAAGCTGGCAAACAAATGAATATTTCTGAATCATTACTATCAAAAATATCAGAAAATTATTAAGGAAATACTATGGAATCAATTGCAACAAGAGAAGCATTTGGAAAAGCATTACTTGAACTAGGGCATGAAAATAACGATGTGGTAGTTGTCGGAGGGGATCTTAATGTTTCCACATTTGCCCATCTATTTGGCCATGAATTTCCTGAACGTTTTTTTGATTTTGGTCCCGCAGAACAAAACATTATGAGTGTTGCAGCAGGACTTGCTTCCTGTGGGAAAATAGCTGTTGCTACAACTTTTGCAGTTTTTGGAACTGGTAGACCGTTTGATCAAATTAGAATGCAAATTGCCCAGCCACACGCAAATGTAAAAATTGTATGCAGCCATGCAGGTCTAACCGTTGGAGAAGATGGAAGTTCAGCTCAATCTATCGAAGATATAGGTTTAATGTGTACACTCCCTGGATTTAATGTGATAATTCCTTCTGATGGCCCTGAAGCTGAGCAAGCAATAAAAACTGCTATAGAAACTCCTGGTCCATTTTATATTCGGACATCAAGAGCGTCATCACCAATAATTCATGATAAAAACTACAAATTCGAATTAGGAAAAGCAGAAGTTTTACATAATGGTAAGGATGCAACAATACTCGCTTGTGGCATAATGGTTTCTGCAGCACTAGAAGCAAAAGATAATTTACTGAAATCTGGTATAGACTGTTCAGTGATTAATCTATCAAATTTATCCCCACTAGATACTGAAACTATATTAAATCAAGCCAATAAAACGGGTGCTTTTGTTACAGCAGAAGAACACTATATTCGTGGAGGACTTAATAGCCTCGTATCACAACTAATAACTTCAAACTACCCAATACCCATAGAGAGTGTTGCATTAACAAGCTACGGAGAATCCGGAGAATCTTCTGAACTCTTAGAGAAATACAACTTGACTGCAGCAAGTATTGAAAATGCTGTACAGAGAGTTTTGCAAAGAAAAGTTTAGTTATATAAGAATAGAGAGTTAACAATGGAAAACATGAAGGCTGGTCGAGCAGTAATTGAATTATTAAGAGCTGAACAAGTGGAATACTTATTTGGTGTAACTGGTCTAACAACAAATAGTATGGTAACTGAAACATACGGTAGAGAAGACATTAAATTCATTGATACTAGGCATGAAGAAGGTGCTGCATTAATGGCTTATGGCTATTCCAAGGTAACAGGAAAACCGTCTGTGTGTATGACAACATCTGGTGCAGGAACAATTAATTTAGCCGGAGGTATATCACTAGCGTATAAAGGTAGAGCTCCTGTTGTAATAATATCCGGAGATACAGCCATGGAATATATCGGCAGAGATGGATCTCAAGCATTTGATCTAGTGAATATATTAAAACCTCTAACTAAAATTGCTGTACAAGCAAATACAACTAGTCGAGTCCCGTCACTACTGCGTGATTCATTTAGAACAGCTCTTTCTGGCAAACAAGGTCCTGTTTTATTAGATATACCCAGAGATCTTTTAGATAAAGAAATGATTTCTGATGAATTTTTAAAACCTGCATCTTACAGATCAATAAGCCGTACACAAGGAGATGAAGAGTTAATTCAGCTCGCATCACAGATATTATTAAATGCCAAATCCCCTCTCTTACTTGCAGGAGGTGGCGTATTAGATTCAGAAGCTTCTAAAGAAGCTGTTGCATTGGCTGAATTACTCGATATGGCTCTGGTACCTTCATATGGGCATCATGATGCTGTTCCAAATAGTCACCCAAATTATGTTGGCCCTCCTGGATCAAGAGGTTCTGGCGAAGCTCATGAGGCAATGAACAAAGCAGATGTTATTCTCGCTTTTGGTACAAGAATAAATCAAGCTTCCACAGCATGGGACTATAGTATTATTAATCCTTCTACAAAAATTATACAAATTGATATTGACCCGATGGAAATCGGAAGAAATTATCCTGTAGCTGTTGGAATTACAGGGGATGCTGCTGCAGTTGGACAGCAGCTTATCAAACACATTACCTCTATTTCGCCAGAAGGTAATAATCTTCCGGAATGGAAACAAACTTTTACAAACTTAGCACAATCAAGATTGTCGCGGCTTAAAGAGGAAGAAAACATATCAGAAAATCCAATTATGCCACAGCAAGTTTTTCCAGAATTTAACAAAATATTCCCTGAAGACGCTATGGTCACTATTGATGCAGGTGTTGCGCCAGGGTTATCGTATGACAGACTAAAATTTGAACATCCTAGAACTATGTTTAATTATGTTGGGCAAGGAGCTCTTGGAATGGGATACAGTGTAGGTCTAGGTACAAAATTAGGTCGTCCAAATAAAACTGCAATATCAATTCATGGTGATGGAGGATTTTTATATACATGTGGTGAAATCAATACGGCTGTAAGACACAACATCCCACTAGTTAGTATTGTATTGAATAATAATTGTATGGGTGCCGAAAAATCACAACAAAAAAGTCTTCATGAAGAACATTATGTTGGTGTTAACCTTACCAACCCAAGATTTGATAAACTAGCTGAGGTATTTGGAGCCAAAGGATTCTATATTGAAAAAGCTGATCAAATAAGTGATGCAATAAATGAAGCAATAAAATCCGGAATGCCTAGTATCATTGAGATTCCTGTACAAGAATATTTCCCACCAGCTGCACCAACTGGGTTATAGAATCAATTTAGTTACGTATTTGCCCATCACCAATCACAATCCATTTGTAACTGGTTAGATCTTTAATTCCCATAGGTCCTCTAGCATGGATTTTAGATGTACTAATTGCGACTTCAGCTCCTAAACCTAGTTCGCCACCATCATTGAATCTAGTACTAGCATTTACAAAAACTGCAGAAGAATCAATAGCTTTCGAAAATTGTGCTATATGGTCATTATTTTCAGAAATAATTGCCTCAGAATGACCACCATAATAATTTATATACTCAATCGCATCTTCTATTGAATCAGCCATTCTCATTGATAAAGTAAGTGATAAAAATTCTTGTCCCCAATCATCATCTGATGCAAGACAGATACTATTTGGGTGATCCTCATTTAAGGAAGATATGATATCAAAACTTTTAGAATCTGCATGAATTTCCACCTCTGATTCAAGTAACTTTCTTGCAACATTTATAATTATATCTTTTGTTATATTTTGGCTAAATATAACTGTATCTAAAGCATTGCAAACACTAGGTCGTTGAACTTTTGCATTGTGTATTATTTCAACAGCTTTATTAATATTAGCTGATTCATCAACATAAATATGACAAACACCTATACCACCTGTAATTGCAGGAACTCTTGATTTTTCCCGAACCATATTTACAAGTTCAGCGCCGCCTCGAGGTATAATCAAATCAATATAATCAATTGCAGATAACATAGAGTCTACATATTTCCTATCAGAACTATTTATAAATTGAACTATATTGGGGTTTAATTTTAAATCAGCAAAAGCTTTGTGGATAAGAGCAACAATTGTATTATTAGTATTTAATGTATCTGATCCACCTTTTAATATACATACATTCCCAGATTTAACACACAAAGCTACTATATCGAGGGTCACATTTGGTCTGCTTTCATAAATAACACCAATTACCCCAAGAGGCACTGATATTTTACTTACATTTAGCCCATTTGGTCTGACATTACTATCGTATTCAATACCCAAGGGGTCTTCTAACTCAACTATTTGATAGACTCCATCAACAATTGCATCTATTCTTTCTTCATTTAAAAATAATCTATCTAATATATGGTTATCAGATCCACTTTCTTTCGCATTGTCATAATCAATTTTATTTGCATCCAATATTTCATTCTTACCTTCTAATATCCTTGAAGCGATTCTAAGCAAAATTTGATTCCGTTGTCCTTTCTCAAGGAGTGAAAATTCTCTTGACGCCTTTTTTGCAGATATACAAATTTCTTTAAAATTTATACCCATTATTTATCCTTTTTTATAGTAATACTAAATTGTTTCTATGAACTATTTCGTCGTGTGTAAATTCCTGAAATTGTTCTTTTATATCTTTTGAATTCATCCCTTTAATTTGGTTAACATCATTTGATGAGTAGTTGGTCACACCACATGCAATATAGGTTGCAGAAGAGTCTATAATGTACACTATATCCCCCTTATCAAATTGACCCTCAATTTTAATTATTCCCGCTGGAAGTAAACTTCCATTTTTTGTAGTCAAAGCAATGACTGCACCAGAATCTACTTCTATTTTGCTGTTATGTCTCAAACCACTTAATAACCATCGCCTTCTAGATTCTATTTTATCCTCCGAAGACACAAACATTGTTCCTTCTTGCTTATTATTTACTATATCTTCTAAAACTGTTTCTTTATAACCAGAATCTATATAAACTGTTGACCCCCAAGAAGTAGCTAATTTAGCAGCTTCTATCTTTGCTAACATACCCCCTCTACTCATTTCATGAACCGTTTCATCTTTCACATATTCATCTATCGAAAAATCATTAAAATCAACATGCTGAATTAATTTGGCATCTTTATTAGTTAAAGGGTCAGCTGTATATAAACCATCAATATCTGACAATAATATTAATGAATCAGCATCTATCAGATTTGATACTAAGGCTGAAAGTGTATCATTATCACCGAAAACCATTTCTCCTAATTCTTCTGTATTAACCACATCATTTTCGTTTATTATTGGTATAACATTGTGATCAATTAGGCCTAGTAAGGTATCCCTAATGTTTAAATACCCTACACGATCATCAATATCTTTATGTGTTAATAAAGCTTGAGATACAATAACTTTATATTCACTAAATAATTGTTGATAAATATTCATTAATCTACTTTGCCCAATAGATGCCAAGATTTGTCTGAAAGGGATGTCTTTTCTTTGTATAGGGTTGTCTAATGCTTCTTTTCCAGCAGCAACTGCTCCTGAACTTACTAAAATAATTTGATACCCAAGATTATGCAAATGGCAAATTTGAGCGACAATAGACTCCATGACTTTAATATTTAATTTACCTAACTTATCTGTGATAAGGTTGGTACCCACTTTTACTACTAATCTATTCATTATTAAAATATTTCTTATATATAGATATGAATTTAATTAAAACAATTATAACAAAAACACATTCCTATACAATCTGTATCAATTCAAAGAGTATTTTTAATTTCAGATATTAACATGATATTGCTAATCAGTTACAATATATATATGAATTTTTAATGAATGGAAATCAATAAGGATTACAATATTATGTTTACCAAAGAAATTGAAAAAATATTCCCTAATACTACGGCAGTATTGTCCAATAAAGACCTTACGATAGGTGGCTGTAGTTTAACCGAACTTGCAAATACATATGGAACTCCGTTATATGTATTCGACGAATCAACAATTCGAGAACGATGTAAAACCTTTACTAAAGAGTTTCGAACGAGATATGAAAAAACTCACGTCGCGTATGC
>CAYOMB010000026.1:0-12168 GCA_964404955.1 uncultured Dehalococcoidia bacterium | reverse complement strand
CAGCAATAGGAATATTACAATCTTTCCTTAATTGTGCCATCAATCTAGAATCAGACTGTACAACAGGATCTTCAAACCAAGTCAAATCAAATTGTTCAAGTGCTTTTGCAAGTTTTAAGGCTTGGGGTAATGTCGCACACTTATTTGCATCTATCATAAGCTCTACTTTATTTCCAATTGCATCCCTAACCGCGCCTACTCTTTCAATATCAATATTAATGTCATCCTCTGTAGGTCTGCCCATAACTTCATTCATTGTAGGTTGTGAGGATGCAGCTACTACCATTTTAAGTCTAGTTTGCCCCATATCCAATAATGTTTTTGCAACAGTTACTAATTCTTCAATACTATATGAACCTAATCCAAATGTGATATAAACCGGCAATACTTCATTACAACCACCTAACATTTTCCAGATTGGTTGATTACTAAATTTACCTTTTATGTCCCATAATGCTATGTCTAATAAACTTAAAGCATTACTAAATACTCCGGTAAATGCTTTTGTAGATAGATTCCAAAGAACTTCAGATCTTATTTGCTCGATTCTCATGGGATCCATTCCTTCAATGAGTGGTTTTACCTCAAAATTAATAAAATCTCTTATTGCATAAGGCATTGCATATACTGACATTGCATGCCCACAAATACCATCATCTGTTTCTATAGTTACTATAGTGGCTAAGGCTTGCGTTTCAGGTTTCAATGGATAAGTAAAAGGAAGACGCAATACTCTAGAATCTACTTTGGTAATTTTCATTAATCATTTTCTCCTATCATTAATTTATTTGATTACATCTGTTCAAGTATAATGTTATGCCAACCATCAACTTTTGCCTTCCAGTCTGGTGGCACTAAAACTGTACAATCCATCTGTACTACTAAACTAGGTCCTTGAAAATAATTTCCTGGTACTAATTTACTTCGTTCATAAATCTTTGAATCTAATAAACCAGCATTAACAAATCCAATATTAGCACTACCAGATGCTTGTGCAATACGATTAGTTGTTTTTACAGGATTCATCTTAATTTTATTAGTAACTCCAACTACTCTTAATCGTAAATTGACGACCTCTATAGTTTGTGTTTCATCATTATATCCAAAACGTTCAAAATGATACTTATTAAAAGTATTTTTCATATCTGTTATGAAGGTTTTTTCAGATTCAGGACATTCAATAGTAAGTTCAAAGGATTGACCACGATATCTAACATCGAGTAATTTTTGAATAATTATTTCACTTTGATTAAAACCTTCTCGTTCCAAATCATATAAACCATTCTCCTTCATAGGTTCAAATAGCTTTTGGATCAGATTATAATCAAATTTTTCGTCACTAAGCATTATTGTTTGGACGTAATCTTTTTCGACATCAGCAATTGCAACACCTAATGCAGATAAAACTCCTGGATATTGAGGAACTAAAACACGAGGAATACTTAATTCGCTTGCTAATTCACAAGAATGAATTGGACCAGATCCTCCAAAAGCAACAAGAGTAAAATCTCGTGGGTCATAGCCTCTTTCTAAAGAAACTTTCCTAACGGCCCTTTCCATATTAGAGTTTATAACCTTCAAAACCCCTAGTGATATTTCAGTTAAGTTTAAATCTAACTGATCGCCTAGAACTCCAAGAGCGGCAGCGCTACGAGATTTATTTAAAGTCATTCTTCCACCTAGAAAATAATCAGCGGATACTCTCTCCAAAACAAAATTAGCATCTGTAACAGTTGGCTTTGTTCCAACACCATAACAAGCTGGGCCGGGATTTGAAGACGCTGATTCAGGTCCAACACTTAATGAATTGCCAGAATCTATATGTGCAATTGACCCACCTCCTGCACCAACAGTTACTATATCAATCATAGGAACACTAATTGGTAAACCATCTATTTTAGTTTGTGTGGATTTTTGTATTTCTCCTGGGCATAAAGAAACATCTGTAGATGTACCACCCATATCTAACGTAATTATATGATCAAATCCAGCTAATTGAGATATCCAGAAAGAACCCACAACACCACCTGCGGGCCCACTTAGCATAGTGCGGACAGGTTGATTTCTAGCTTGCTTAGAAGAAATTGCACCACCCGAAGATTGCATTATTCTCAAATTAGCATTGTCTATCTTTCCTTCTAAATTACCTAGATATTTATCAATAATTGGTCCTACATAGGAATTAACTACTACTGTACTTGTTCTCTCATATTCTCTAAATTCTGGTAAAACTTGACTCGAAATAGATTTATACAGATTCAAATTTGCTTCAGATAACTTTTGATTAATAAAGTCTTCATGCAGTGAATTTTGAAAAGAAAATAATAAGCTAACAGCTATAGAATCAATACCGCTGATTTTTATTGATTCAATAATATCATCTAAATTAGCACCATCTAGTTCGTAAATAATATTACCATTTTTATCTATACGCTCTGCTATACCCCAAATATTATTTTCTAATATTAAAGGTTTTGGTTTATCTTGATTCAAGTCATATAAAGATGAACGATTTTGCCTACCTATTGACAGTACATCTTCAAATCCTTTAGTAGTTATTAACCCAGTATTTGCACCTTTTCGCTCTAAAAGTGTATTTGTTGCCACTGTCGTTCCATGAGCAATGGTTTCTATATCCAATTTATTCAAATCAGTTAAACCATTAATAATTGCAATAGAAGGATCTTCTGCATTTGAAAGTATTTTATGGACAGTAAATGTATCATCTGAAATTAAAATAAAATCAGTAAAGGTTCCACCACAATCTATTCCAATTCTTTCTGATTTCATGTTCATACCCCAAATATTATTTATATTATCCGTTTATGCTACTTGGAATTGGTTTCTGCAGCAAATAAGCTTCTATATTCCTTGCAGCAGCTATAGCCATTTTTTTCCTTGTTTCAGTACTAGCGCTGCCAATGTGTGGTGTTACGACGAAATTTTCCAGAGACAATATGGGATGATTCATAAGTATGGGCTCTGGCTCAGTGACATCTAAAGCTGCTCCAGCAATTTGATTATTTTTTAATGCTTCATAAAGACTTTCCATATCTATTATTGGACCACGAGCAGTATTAACAATAATTGCACTCTTTTTCATTATATTGAATTGATCCTTCCCAAATAAATGGTAGGTTTGGTCGTTCAAAATAGTATGTATACTAATAAAATCAGATTCAGAAACTCCATCTTCGAGTTTGGTAATAAATTCTATACCTAATTCTTTTTCTAAATCTAATTTTCTTGTTCGTGAGTGGTAGAAAATATTCATACCAAATCCAAGAGCTCTACGACAAACTTCTACCCCTATTCTACCTAAACCTACTACCAATAAATTAGCGCCATGAACATCTTGGCCAAGAAGAGTCGAAGGATGCCAATGAGTCCACTTTCCTTGACGAACAAAATTATCACCTTTAACAATATTTCGAGCAATTGAAAGCATAAGTCCAAAAGCTAAATCAGCTGTAGTTTGACTCAATACATCTGGTGTATTACACATAATAATGCCATTTTTTGTAGCAGTATTGATGTCAAAATTATCATATCCAACTGCATAATTAGAAACAATTTTCAAAGAATTTTTACCAGATTCCAAAACTTTACTATCAATACGATCTTCTATAGTGGTAAACAATCCTATGCATTCTGATGCTTTTTTAATTAGTACTTCTTGGGGCGGTTTAGTATCATGAGGCCATATTTCAATTTCAGCAACGGTATTAAGAATTTCCTGGGCTTCGGGGGGAATAATACGAGTAACAAAAACTTTGGGTAAACTCATTTATCCTCCTTTATGTTCATTTGTTATGATTATTTTTATCATATTACAAATATTTCTTGTGATATACTAGGCTCCATCAAATAAATTAGTGGAGGAAATTTATGGCGCTATTGCTTGGAGATGCAGAAATAAACAACCTACTTACAATGAAAGATGTAGTAAATACTATGGAAAATGCTTTCAGAGAGGTTGGTAAAGGAGTTACCTGGAATCGACCAAGATCAAGAATCAGACTTCCAAGAGGATTTCATCATCTTATGGCTGCGTCTCTTTCAGAACCAAATGTATTTGGACTGAAAACTTACACAAGTTTTAGAAAAGGTATTAGATTTATGACCTTAGTTTATGATGGAGAACAAGGTGATTTATTATGTATTGTACAAGGTGGAAGATGTTCTCAAATGAGAACTGGTGCAGTAAGTGCTGTTGGGACAAAATACATGTCTAATGAAGACAGTAAAACAGTTGGAATAATTGGTACTGGATTTCAGGGACGAGCGCAGCTTGAAGGTGTTTGTGCTGTAAGAAATATTACATCAATTAAGGCTTATGACAGAGATAACGAAGCATGTGTCAGTTTTTGTAAGGAAATGTCAGAACAACTAGGAGTAGAAATTACTCCAGTCAATGAACCTGAACAGTGTGTTTCAAATTCTGATATTGTCATTACTATGACAACAGCAAGAGAACCGATACTATTTGGATCGTGGCTAGAAGAAGGGATGCACGTAAATGCTGCAGGTAGTAACCATTGGATAAGACGAGAAGTAGATGATGATGTTATTAAACGTGCGGATTCTATAGTAGTAGACAGTAAAGAAGACGCATATGTTGAAGCTGGTGATCTATTGTACCCAATAGAACGAGGTGTTATACGTTGGGATCAGATCCATGAATTATCTGATCTAGTTTCTGGGAAAATTATTAGCAGAAAATCCAGCAAAGATATAACTTTGCTTGAATCACAAGGTATAGCCATAAGTGATATAGCAACTGCTGCTCTTGCTTATGAAAGAGCTAAAGCTGAAGGTTTAGGACAAGAAATACCATTAGAATTATAAAGTTTTTGGAGGATTATAGAATGCCTACTGTAGAAGAATTAAAAGCACTCGCAATTGAAGAAATAGATAAGAGAAAAGAAGAAATTATAGGACATGCAAAACATATATTAAATAATCCAGAGGTTGGATTTACAGAATTTAAAACTTCTAAATATGTAAGTGAAATTTTCTCCAAACTTGGTATCGAACATGATGCGAATTTGGCACTAACTGGATTAAAAGGCAATATTGACTGTGGTGGTGGTGATGGCCCAAATGTTTCAGTTATTGGTGAACTCGATTCACTAAGGGTGTTTGAACATCCTATACATGATTTAACCACAGGTGCTGCTCATGCATGTGGGCATCATTGTCAGATTGGCAGTATGATAGGTTCAATGATTGGACTTATAGTACCTGAAGTAAAAAACAACTTAAGTGGTTCTATAATACCTATAGCCGTTCCAGCTGAAGAGTTTATAGATGTAGAACAACGAATGTTATTAAGAGAAGAAGGTAAAATAGAATTTATGGGCGGAAAACAAGAATTCATAAAACTGGGAGTCTTTGATGATGTAGATATGGCAATGATGTGCCATACCTCGGCCACAGATACAACTTTTGGTGTTGGAGGAACAAGTAACGCACATATAGTAAAATATGTTGAATTCACAGGACAAGCAGCTCATGCTGGAGGATCACCTCATATGGGAATTAATGCACTAAATGCTGCCATGATTGCACTTACTGGAATAAACGCAAATAGAGAAACATTTCTAGATACTGATACCGTACGTGTTCATGGAATTCTTACACGTGGAGGCCAAGCTGTTAGCTCTATACCTTCACAAGTCACACTAGAATGGCGTGTTCGTTCAGGATCTAATGATGCAGTTGTAGCTAATAGTAAAAAGGTTGATAGATGTTTCCAAGCAGGAGCTATGGCAGTTGGTGCAAAAGTATCTGTTACTAATATTCCTGGCTACATGCCCAGACTTGATAACACACAATTGCAAGAATTGTTTTTACAAAATGCTGGTAATCTCACTACTAAAGATGACATCGATATTATAGACAACTCACACAATGGAGGTGGATCTACAGATATGGGAGACTTATCTCAGATTATGCCTACATTACATCCTTATGTTGGTGGTGGAGATGGTGTAGGACATAGTGAAACTTATTTGATACATGACTATGAAAAAGCTGTAATACAGCCAGCCAAAGCAATGGCTTGTGTAGTTATAGATCTATTATCTAATAATGCAGCAAAAGCTAAAGAAATAAAAGAAAAACACAATTACAACATGACAGCTAGTCAATACTTAGATTTTCAAAGGTCTGTAGCTGAAGTTATAGAATACGCTCCTGAAGGATAATAAATGCAAATATTATCTTTATGGATACAACTTGGTATTACTACAGCCATAATCTTATATGCCTCAAACTTCCTAGCTAAGTCTGCAGATAATATTGCTGATAAAACAGGTCTTGGTAGATCAATAATCGGTGTTGTATTACTTGCAACTGCAACATCTCTTCCAGAGTTAGGCACTGGTGCAAGCAGTATCGTTTTGTTCAACGAAATTGACTTAGCTGCTGGAGATGTTTATGGAAGTTGTGTATTCAATTTATTAATTATAGCAATACTTGATCTAATCTATAGAAATAAACCTATCTTATCTAGTGTAGGCAACACTCCTATAATTGTAGCAGGGTTATCTATAGTACTTATTTCAACATCAATATTTGGAATACTTTATATGGAATATTTTGATGAAATTAGTTTGCTTATATTCAATAGATTAGATCCAATTAGTATTGTCCTACTAGTACTTTTCATTATATCGATGTTTATTATCTATAAGATAGAAAAAAATAATCATCAATCTGAAGATGCTATCAATACCTCAGATACATTAAAAAAATCTGCGTTCACTTTTTTACTATCTGCAATAATAATTATCATATGTGCAGTATGGCTCGCTAATGTAGGTAAAAATATAGCCATCATAATGGAATGGGAAACAAGTTTTGTAGGTACTCAATTCTTAGCATTTAGTACTTCATTACCCGAACTAGCTGCATCTATTGCAGCTCTTAGAATAAATGCACCTGAATTAGCTATCACTAATGTTTTAGGTAGTAACCTTTTCAATATAGGTGTAGTTCTTTTTGCTGACGATCTCGTTGCTAATAATGTTCACCTATTAAACGAAGTATCAAATGTTCATCTAATTTCAGCTATAGCAAGTATTATTATGACAATCATTGTCCTATTTGCATGCAAAAAACAATTTAGTCAAAAAATATATGGGGATATAACAGCGTTAATGATTATAACAATTTACATTACCAGCAGTATTTCAATATTCCAAGAAACATTTCAATTATTATATCTAGGACTGGGATTAATCATCGCCATTATCATTACATTAGTACTCAGGACTTATTTCAACTTTACAAATTCACAGCTAAATTAGATACTATAGGCTCAATATAACATATAAAATTTATGTATTATGGTAATAGACAGTCAAAATTTAATTTATCTTGATCATGCTTCAACTACATATATACGAGATGAAGTATATGAAGCTATGAAACCATATTTAACAAATAATTTTGGCAATCCATCAAGTATTTATACAATCGCGCAACAGAGTAGGATTGCCATTGATCATTCTAGAGAAAAAATTGCCAAAATTCTCAATTGTCGACCAAGTGAAATAATATTCACTAGTGGAGGAACTGAATCAGATAATTCTTCAATATACAGTACTGCCATTGCACAAATGAATATTGGCAAACATATTATTACAAGCTCAATCGAACATCATGCAGTTCTTAATGCTTGTGAATTTTTAGAAGAAAATTTTGATTTTACAATCTCATACTTACCAGTAAATAACCAAGGAATTATTAATTTAGAATCGCTTAAATCGCAATTAACACCAAAAACTTCCCTAGTGAGCATTATGTTAGCAAATAATGAAATAGGTACAATCCAACCAATACATGAAATTACAAAAATAATCAGAGATTACTCTGAAAATAATAATACATCAATAATGATACATACCGATGCAGTTCAAGCACCTGGATATATAAACTTAAATGTCAAAGATCTCGATGTTGATCTTTTGAGCCTTTCATCTCACAAATTTTATGGACCTAAAGGTTGTGGAATATTATATGTCAAAAGAGGAACGCCATTCACGCCTATTACTGTTGGAGGAAATCAAGAAAGACAAAGACGAGCTGGAACAGAAAATGTCTCTGGTATAGTTGGTACAGCAAAAGCTTTAGAACTTGCTGAATTGGAACGAAATGAAATCACAAAAAAAACCATCAAACTTCGGGATAAATTAATATCGGGCATATTAAACAATATTGAAAATGTAACATTAAACGGGCATCCTACACAACGTCTAGCTAATAATGCACACTTTTCTTTTCAAGATATTGAGGGCGAATCAATATTACTGAGTTTAGACCTAGAAGGTATAGCTGCTTCAAGTGGTAGTGCTTGCACTTCCGCTTCATTGGAGCCTTCACATGTCTTAAAATCTATTGGGTTAACGGATGAAATAGCACAATCTTCTGTTAGAATGACACTAGGGAAGAATACTACTGAAAAAGAAATAGATTTAGTGTTGGAAACTCTTCCTAAAATAATTGCAAGATTAAGATCAATGCCAACACTTTCTAATGTATTATAATTTAGGATAAACAAAATGAAACATTATGCTCTATATATTATGATTTTCCTGTTGCTTGTTGGGGTTGGATGCGATTCTACTGCAAAAGCTACAGATTGGCACTTTGGTGATGCTTTAGCTGCCAGAGTTAAACAAATAAAATCTACGGACAAGATAATTTATATGTCTTCCGGAAATCAATATATAATCGAACCTAGTCAGTCAGATAGGCAATTAACCGTTGCGCAATTACAGTTTATGAATAAAGAAGCAAGCACCTTATTAATGACTGTGAATAGAGATACTATAACTCTCAGAGATAATGACTATGTAGACTACTTACCTCTAAATCCTTTTGAAAATAGAAAAATACTTTCTGAAAAACAATCAGTTAGTGAATTTTCACCATTTTTATGGGCTGATGGATCTAATAAAGCGCCGATTATAGAATTACCAACGAAATGCGGCAATGCAGAAAACTGTGAAATAGTCGGATGGGTAGTATTTGAAACACCAAAGTCCATAACATATAACGAATTGATTTTTGATAGTGCTGATACTATTCATATGAGATTTCCCGTTGATTAACTTCATGCTACAATTTAACACAGATTGCTCATATGATTTGCCTGTGATATAATTGTGCTTCTTTGTCGAAAGAATCCTAAAAATAATACGAAAAATAATATAAATATATGCAAGAAAATAAAACAGTTGGATTACAATCCTTATTAGAATCAGGAGTACATTTTGGTCACCAAACAAGAAAATGGGACCCCAGAATGGAAAAGTACATTTTTACAGTCAAGGATGATATCCATATACTAGACTTATATAAAAGTGCTGAATTACTTGATGAAGCTAAGAGTTTCGTTGAAAGAATAGCAGCAAATGGTGGCAAACTATTATTTGTTGGAACAAAACGCCAAGCACAACAAAGTGTAATTGATGCAGCAAATGCAACCAAGGGTTATTTTATTGACTATCGCTGGCTTGGAGGCACATTTACTAACTTCACCACTATACAGAAAAGAATAGAGTATTTGATAAATACTGAAGAAAAACGTGCTAAGAATCAATTAAATCATCTGCCTAAGAAAGAACTTCAAAAAGTTGATGACAAATTAGCTAAATTAAACAAGTATCTTGGTGGCGTAAAAGAAATGATGAAACTGCCTGATGCTATTTTTGTTGTCGATATTGGTAAAGAAAATATAGCTATTCAAGAAGCTAGAAAATTAAAAATTCCAATAATTGGAATTGTTGATACTGACTGTAACCCAGAATTAGTGGATTATCCAATTCCAGGTAATGATGATTCGATAAAGTCTGTGCGTTTTTTGATTAATGAAATCGTTGATTCCTACACTAATGGTGCAAATAGTTTTCAAGCAGAATTTGTGGAACAACTAACAGCTGCTGAAGAAGCTACCACTTCGACTGAAGAACCTACCACAGAAGTTCCAACAGCTGAAACTGAAGAAGCTACCACTTCGACTGAAGAACCTACCACAGAAGTTCCAACAGCTGAAACTGAAGAAACTCCCCTTTCCACTGAAGAACCTACCACAGAAGTTCCAACAGCTGAAACTGAAGAAACTCCCCTTTCCACTGAAGAAACAGCCACAGAAGAACCAAATACCGAAAAACCTGAGGAATAATGTCTTGGAAATAACTACTGATATGATAAAAAGTCTCCGAGAGGAAACCAGTGCTGGAGTAATGGATTGCAAAAAAGCACTAGAAGAAGCAAATGGAGACCTGACCGCAGCAATATCATTACTACGTGAGAAGGGTATTGCAAATGCTGCAAAAAAAACTGACCGAGCAACCAATGAGGGAATTATAGAATCATATATTCATGGTAATTCGAAGGTTGGTGCTATGGTAGAATTAGTATGTGAAACAGATTTTGTAGCTAGAATGGATGAATTCAAAGAACTTGCTCATAATTTGGCAATGCAAGTAGCTGCAATGAATCCTCAATATCTAGATGAAAATGAAATGGAAGAAAAATCTACAAATGATGATGAGTTACTTTTAATGAAACAAGCCTTTATTAAAGATTCTTCAAAAAATATTAGCGATTTGGTTACTGACTTAGCATCTAAAGTTGGAGAAAATATCAAGGTAAAACGCTTTTCAAGATTTGAATTAGGTAACTAATTAAAACCTACTAGGAGCATACCATTAAAGATTCTGATTATAACAGGGTTTTGGTAAAACTTAGCGGAGAGTCTCTAAAAGGAGACTCCAGTCTAGGTATTGATTATGAATCTTTAAATTATCTTGCAAACGAATTCAAAGAAGCTACAAAACTTGGTGTACAAATTGCCGTAGTTATAGGCGGTGGAAATTTCTGGAGAGGACACGAGTGGGAATCATTAGGAATGGATAGGGCTACAGCTGATTATACTGGAATGCTTGCAACACTAATGAACGCACTAGCTCTCCAAGATGCTCTAGAAAAACATGGGATGCCCGTGAGAACGATGTCAGCACTAGAAGTACAAGCAGTCGCTGAGACATATATCAGAAGAAAAGCAACAAGTCACTTGAATAAAAAAAGAATAGTAATATTTGGTGCTGGTATTGGAGATCCATATATGACAACAGATACTGCTGCTGCATTAAGATCCATTGAAATAGGTGCTGATATTTTATGTATGTCAAAAAATCAAGTAGACGGAGTCTATGATAGTGATCCTCATAATAATCCAAATGCAAAAAAATTCGACAACTTAGAATATATTGATGCTATTAATTTACGACTAAAAATTATGGATGGTACTGCATTATCTCTATGTATGGAAAATGACTTACCTATAGTAGTCTTCGACTTATTTATACCAGGAAATCTCACTAAAGTTTTATCAGGCACAAAAATAGGTACTACTATTTCTAATTCAAAAACTAAAAATATTTAAGTATTTAGGGTATAAATATGAGTGAACAATTATTAAACGAAACTGATTCTAAAATGAATAAAACTATAGAAGCTTTAAAAAAAGATTATTCTGCAGTCAGAACAGGAAAAGCCTCGAGTACCTTAGTTGAAAATATCAATGTAGAATACTACGGATCAAACACCCCTCTATCAAACCTAGCTACTATAAGTGTTCCCGAAGCACAATTGATTGTAATCCAACCCTGGGATAAACAAGCAATTATTGCCATTGAAAAAGGATTGCAAAAATCTGAGATGGGATTCAATCCAGCAAACGACGGATCAGTCATCAGAATTCCTATTCCATCTTTAACTGAGGAAAGAAGAAAAGAACTGGTAAAAATAGTAAAAAAACAATCAGAAGATTATAAAATTTCAATCAGAAATACTAGAAGAGAGTTTGTTGATCAAATAAAAAATCTTGAGAAAAATAAAGAAATCTCACAGGATGAATTACATAGATATCAAGAACAAGTTCAAAAAACAACTGATAATCATATTAGTGAAATAGACAATATTACTGTGCAAAAAGAAAAAGAAATTATGGAAATATGATCAATGAAGATATTAGACAATCTGATATTACATCTTTAGATATTATTCAAGATTTTCAATTAATTGAAAATCTCCCTAATCATATAGCAATAATAATGGATGGCAATGGCAGATGGGCTATAAATAAAAATCTTC
>CAYOMB010000025.1:0-12351 GCA_964404955.1 uncultured Dehalococcoidia bacterium | reverse complement strand
TACAAACACGATTTAATACATCTGGTACTGTAACAGAAATATATGTTTCAAACGGTGATTACGTTGAAAAAAACGAGCCATTAGCTAAGCTAATAAATAGTGATTCTGAAAGAACTTTAAAACGTGCTAAAATTTCGCTTCAAGAAGCAGAACTAATACTTCAAGAACAATCACAACCATTGTCAGTACTTGAAAGCGAGTCTAATAATCAATCTGTATTAACCGCACAATCACAGGTACTAAATGCTCAAATTGCATTGGATAATTTACTTGCCGGTGCAACAGATTTACAAAAATCTGCAATGGAGTATGATCTTGCTACTGCTAAACAACAAGTCAATAATGCCAAAACATCATTAGAAAATTTGACTAAATCTAACGACGAAACAGAAACAAATATAAGCTCACAAGAAAAAGCTGTGATAACCGCAAGTCGACAAGTAGATACAACACTCGCTAGTTTAAGAGTTGCTAGACAAAACTATTGTATAACAAATCAAAATTCAGGTATTGATGTGTGTGGAGTAAATGATA
Source organism: uncultured Dehalococcoidia bacterium (assembly GCA_964404955.1). Lineage (GTDB taxonomy): Bacteria > Chloroflexota > Dehalococcoidia > Lucifugimonadales > UBA6952 > UBA6952. Next base: position 11,817 of record CAYOMB010000025.1, on the reverse strand, counting down.
TCCCATTAAATGATACAAAAGTTGCAGCATTAAATAATCAAATTAATAATGTAAATTCTATTAGCAATAATTTATACTCTTTAACTACATCTTTATTACAATCCGACGCATCCTATAAAAACGCTTTAGATAACCATAAATTACAAAAACAATTATTAGAAGAAGCTAAAGTAAATTCCCAAGAGTCTTTAGATGTTGCAGAAAAAAGATTAAAAAATAAAAATGATCAGAGTTCAGATTTGTTGGCTGAACCGACAACTGAGGAATTACAACAAGCAAATAACGCCCTAGGCCAAGCACAAGCATCTTTATCAGTGGCAAACGCTCGTCAAACTGAAGACTTGGCTGGAATTGGAGAAATAAACATTCAACAATTACAATTTTCCATAGATAAAGCAAAAATTACACTAGAAGAAGCTGAAGAAACCATAAATGATCTAACCTTAAAAGCTCCATTTTCTGGAACTATCGGTAGTGTTGATATAGTTACTGGCCAAAATGTGACTGCAAACACAAATGCTTTCTTGCTAACAAATTTAGATTCAATAAATATAGATATGAATATATCTGAAACAGAATTACCTAATATAAAAACTGGACAGTTTGGTATAGCTACTTTCAATGCTTTACCAGAACAATCATATCTCTTTGAGATATCTACTATAAGTTTGATTCCAGAAGTAAGCCAAGGTGTCGTTTCTTACCCAGTAAAAGCAAATATTATTAATAGGAATAATATTGAATCTTTAAATATGGAAAACTTACAACCTATTCTGACTTCCTTAGGAATTTCAACCGAAGAAAGAACTGAAGGAAGTGGTAATAGAAATGAAGGTTTACAAAAACTACAAGCATGTGTGGAAAAAGTCATTGGCACCTCTATTTCAACTCGAAGAGATATAGCAAATCTAACACCTGAACAAAGAACTCAAATACAAGAAGCTGGATGTCTTCAACTAATGCAATCTGGTGGCAATAGATCTGAACGAGGCGCAAATAGATCTACGCAACAAGTAGATTCTTTTAGAAGTTTATTAAATACAACACCCCCTCATATTGGTATGAATGGCTCAGTAACAATAATAACTGAGATAAAATTAGACGCCTTGGTGGTACCTTCAAAATCAATTAAAGAAGATGATGGAAAATCTTATGTTCTATTACAAAATGAAACAACCAAAACTTCGGAAAAACAATTTATCACCACTGGATTTACAGATGTTTCTCAGACGGAAATTACTTCTGGTCTTGAAGAAGGAAATATTATATTGATTGAATCACAAATAGTATCATCCACCGCAGATACCGCTGGGGAAAAGGAAAAGGAAGGTACATCTCTTGAAACACCCAATATCAGAAGAATACGATGATAAAACTCGAAAATATCACAAAAGAATACATAACAGATGCAGGTCCTGTAAAAGCACTTAATAGCATAGATCTTTCTATACCAGACGGAGAAATTATAGCGATAACTGGACAATCAGGATCAGGTAAAAGTAGTTTAATGAATATCATAGGATGTTTAGATTCACCTACTTCTGGAGAGTATTTTATTGATACCGCAAATATTGGAGAATTGTCTGATTTTCAATTATCTCGATTACGCGGTAAGATTTTTGGATTCATTTTCCAAAGTTACAATCTACTTCCACGTCTAACAGCTTTGGAACAAGTTGAATTACCCTTAATTTATCAAAAAGATCCAAACAGAAAAAAAAGAGCTGCCATGGCATTAGCAATGCTTGGATTAGCAGAAAGAATATATCATACACCTAATCAACTTTCTGGTGGAGAACAACAAAGAGTAGCAATAGCAAGATCTATTGTTATAAATCCAAAAATTATTCTTGCTGATGAACCCACTGGTGCATTGGATACAAAAACAAGCACTGAAGTTATGGATATATTGATTAAGTTGGCTAAAGAGCAAGGTATAACAATTGTTCTGGTGACTCATGAACCACATATTGCTTCTTTAGCTGAGCGACAAATAAAAATGAGCGATGGGAATATCACTGAGGATTCATATATAAAAAATAATGGTTTGGTTTTATGAGTTTACTTGATGGGTTTTTAACTGCATTTAAAGCAATAAGTGCAAATGGTTTAAGAAGCTTTCTTACCATGTTAGGTTTACTTATCGGTGTTGGTTCAGTAATTGTTCTGATATCTATCGGCCAAGGAACACAAGCAGGAATTAAAGAAGAAATTACTAATCTTGGCACAGATTTATTATTTATTAGCCCTGGTTCATCTTCTGAAGCAGGAGTTAGAGGTCGCCGAGGTAGCGCTAGAACACTATTTGCAGAGGATGTTATAGCGATACGTGAAGCTAACCTACCTGGAGTGGAAGCTGCCGCGCCGCAATTAAATATAGGAAACGCTCAAGCAATTGTCGGTTCCTTAAATCAAGAGATAGACCTAGTTGGGACTGATAGTGATTATCTTAATGTACGAAATCTAACCTTATCTGAAGGATCATTTATCTCATCAAAAGATGTTTCATCAGGTTCATTATATATGGTTCTAGGATCAAATATTGCTACAGCACTATTTCCTGAAGAAAATGCTATAGGAAAAACGATTAGGACTTCTTTTTTTAATGGGAGAATTTCATTCAATTTTAAAGTTATCGGGGTATTACTGCCCACTGGAGGAGAAAGTGTACAAGATGACTATGTCTTTATACCAGTAAGTTCTGCTCAAAAACGACTGAAAGGCCTTCAAAACATCTCGGGAAAAACCATTATTAACCAAATAACTATAAAAACTTCCCCGAATATCGATCAAGAAAAAGTATCTGAATTTATAACAGAATTTTTAAAAAGACATCATCAAGTTGATGAACCCGATTTTACAGTAACTAGCCAGACCCAATTACTGGAAACAGTTAATGAAATAGGAACCACAATATCTCTATTACTAGGTAGTATAGCCGGAATATCACTTTTTGTAGGCGGAATTGGAGTTATGAATATAATGCTTGTATCTGTTACAGAAAGAACAAGAGAAATTGGTATCCGAAGAGCAATAGGCGCAACTGGACCAGATATTGCACTTCAATTTCTTATAGAAGCACTTGCTCTATCAATTTTGGGGGGTATTGCAGGTATATTAATAGGAATCACTGGATCAACATTATTGAACGGCTATCAAATTGCTGACACACCTCTAATAACTATAATAACACCTTGGAGTATAATTCTTGCATTTACTGTAGCTTCTTTTGTAGGAATAGTATCCGGTTTATACCCAGCATGGAGAGCTTCGTTATTAGATCCAATAACAGCTTTACGAAACCAATAGAATAGATACAAAATAAGCATAAAGTATTTTACAAATTAGAAGTAAAGATTTATAACATTCGTTATGAGATATTTTATAAAACACTTTTTTGAAACCAAATCACATTATTTCGCATCTTCAATAGCTTTCTGGTTATTCTTTTCCATGTTTCCAATTATATTGCTTATTGGGTCAGTAGGAGAATATACAACACAAGATAAAGATACTCAAATGCTTTTGGTTGAAGGTTTTATTAGCACTATAATTCCAGCATTCTCTCAAGAATTCATAGAAGTACAAATACTAAATTCTGCACAAAATAACCAAATTGGCAGTCTTCTAGGAATGATTGGATTGTTAATAACTACTTTAAGTGTCTTCAGTGCTATTAGAAACACATTTAATTATGTATGGGGAATCGATCATGAAGGACCATCTTACATTTCAAAATGGTTAATTGATATTAAAATGCTTTTCTATACCTATATCTTTATCTCTACATTAGTTCTATTAAATAGTTCTACTATTTCATTTATCCCAACAATTCATTTCAAAATTTTCACTTTTCCCACAATAGATCAGGAAACTAATTTTTTTATTTGGATACTTATTATTACAACCAAACTAATATTCACAAGTTTGGCAATGTATTTGGTGTTTCGAGCAGCTTTATATACTAAAGTGAAACCATTATTTATATTTTATGGATCTTTTATTGCTAGCTGTGGGGTTCATCTATGTACAACAATACTTAGCTGGTATTTTGAAATTAATCCACAAATAGAAATAATTTATGGATCTCTTCAATCAGTAATCTGTTTATTAACCTGGTCATATGGCATTGCTATATCGATCAATATTGGATCCTTGACTGCTAAAATACTACATTTCAAAAATCTATAATTATGGGATAAGAACTACTTTACCAGTGGTTTTTCGAGAGCCCAAATCATCCTGTGCTTGAGCTGCTTTAGAAAGAGGTAAAGACAAACCTATTCTCACATTTAACTTTCCCTCTTCTATCCATTTAAAAATATCTCCCGAACGCCAATTTAATTCGTCTCTAGACTGCATATAAGCTCCCAAACTAGGTCGTGTTAAGTATATAGAACCTTTTCTATTTAATAACTGAGGGTCTACTGGAGATACTGCACCACTTGATTGCCCATAAAGAACCATATATCCACGAGATTGTAGACAATCTATGCTTCCATCAAACGTAGTATTACCAACAGAATCATAAACAACTGGCAATCCCTTTCCATCGGTAATTTTACTTACTTCGTCCACAAAATTTTGTTTAGTATATATAACCACTTCATCTGCGCCTGCTTCTAGTGCTAATTGTTTTTTTTCTTCTGTTGAAACCGTGGTTATAACTTTAGCTCCAATATTTTTTGCCATTTGTATAAGGAGTAACCCAACTCCTCCAGCGCCTGCATGAATTAAACATGTGTGCTCTGGCTGTAATTCAAATGTAGAAAACGCTAAATAATGGGCGGTCATTCCTTGTAAAATTGATGCAGCAGCTATGGTAAAATCAATACTTTCTGGGACTGGAACAACAGTATTTTCAGCAACCTTAGTATATTCAGCATATCCACCACTGGCCATAGAATATGCAACCTTATCTCCAACTTTAAAATCTTTTATGTCTTTACCTACTTCTGCAATTATACCGGCACCTTCTGAACCTGGAATAAATGGTAAATCCATAGGATATGCTCCAGATCTCTGGTAAATATCAATAAAATTAACACCTATAGATTCATGTTTTATCAAAACTTCGTTACTAGATATTGAGGGGATATCTACATCCGTATAATTTAAAACCTCACTCCCACCAAATTCTTTCACTTGAATCGCTTTCATAAAATCCTCCAAAACTATTGTAAAAACTATCGATAAATATTATGGTTCTAAGGTTGTAAATACAAGCATCTATACCCACATTAGGAGTCAATTATAAAAACTAAACACCGATTATATTATGGATGGGTAATTGTAGCTGCCATTATGCTATCTAGCACAGGATCCGGCACAATGATGCAGTTTGGATATACAACATTTATTAAACCGATGTCTGTTTCACTAAAATGGAGTAGAACAATAATTTCTCTTGGAATGTCTTTTCGAATAATTATTGGTGGTCTTTTGAGTGTATTGATAGGTCCAATAATAGATCGATACGGCATAGGTAAAATTATGTTTTTTTCTGGATTAACTGCTTCTTTATGTACTTATTTAATTACTAAAGTATATTCTCCATGGCAATTTCTCATTCTTTTTGGGATAGCTGGGGGCTTTGCGTCAGCTGGAGCTGGTGAATTTGCTATTGGATCTGTAATTCCGAAGTGGTTTATCAAAAAACGTGGAAAAGCTTTGGCTTTTGGAACTATGGGTGGAGTACTTGTCGGTGTTTTTATAACACCAATTATGGCTATCTTAATGGATAACTACGGATGGAAATACGGATGGTTTTTTATATCAGGATTTACTTTAATAACAATAATTCCTGCGTCGTTTTTTATGAAAAGAAGACCTGAAGATATCGGATTACTACCAGATGGAATTCCAATGGATAATAACGATCAAGAAGTACATGTAAGTAATAATGAAATATCAGAAGGATATAGTGCAATGAAAACAATTGTTTTCTGGCAGTTAATTATCGCTTTTAATCTTAATGGACTTGCTATAACAGGTATAGTTGTCCATGAATTGAGTTATCTACTAGACAATAACTTTTCTGCATACACTGCAGCTTTAATTGTTAGTATACATGCTCTCTCCGGCATAGGTGGACGATTCGTTTGGGGATATTTTGTAGATAGAATTGCAGTAAAATACTGTTTAGCAATTTCATCTTTTGGAGCAGCATTAGCAACAGTTATCTTGCTTCAAGCAACATCTATACCGCTAGCTTTACTCTTTGCTATTATCTATGGATTAAATATTGGAGGTGAACAATTGTTAAATGCAGTTGCCTGGTCAGAATATTTTGATAGAAATATTCTCGCTACTATAAGAGGATTTAGTTTACCTTTTCAGTTATTAAGCAGAGCCGCGGGTCCATTTATTGCAGGTCTTCTATTTAGCATTAATGGATCTTATGTAATCCCGTTTAGCTTATTCATTATTACATTAACTTGTTCAAGTTTGGTATTTCTTAGTATTAATAAACCAAATGGAGATCAAACTTTACGAACGTAAACCAAATACAAAAACATCATAGCAAATAATGCACATATCGAAGATGTAAAAAACCCTATAAACCAACCTAATTCATTTCGGCCAAAAACATCTAGTATTATTCCAAACACTAAAGGTGAAATTGCTGCTGTGCCAAAAGCAAATACTGTATGCACAGCTAAACTAGATGCTAATTCCTCAGGTTTGGCATTTTCTGTAATTAAGGTAGTGTATATTGCTGAATCTGAACCAACAAACAACGTCCAAATAAACCCAACAATAATAGCAAATATTATTGGCAATAAAACAGTCAAACCTATAAGTAAAGAAAGTACACTACTGGTAGCAAGTATAGCTATTGCTACTTTTGCTCTATTTTTCCCATCAGAATATGATGCACCCAAAAGCGGTGTAAACGATGCTACAATAGCTATAATTCCAGCTATTGTAGATGCTACGGCGGCACTGTAGTTTAATCCAGAACCTGATTCGATATATAAGAATGCTAAAAAGACAGGAAACCACATTCTCAATATGTATAACTCCCACGCATGCATGGCATAACTAAATGAAGCAACAAATAATCTTTTATTCAATAGAACTTTAAGATTTATCAAAGCAGAACCAGGATTTGTTGAGACAAGATCAATTTTAAAAATAAAGATTAATGCTAATAAAACACTGGTAATAGATATGCACGAAACCAATAAATAAACTGTTTCCCACGGAAAAATAAGTAATAAATACCCTGCTATCAATAATGAAAGACCTCCACCTGCATAAAATCCCGCTACATATAATCCAATTGAAGAACCTCTTGATTCTGCAGATATGTTTTGTCCAATAATTTTTTGACCAATGACATATACCGCAGAAAATGCTGCCCCACTTATGAACCTCAAAAGCAATGCAGATAATAATCCATTTGCAAAAATACTGAAAGCAATATGTGAAAATGTGGAAACACAAACAGCAAAAAACAATGTGCCTTTCGTTGAATATTTATCTGATAGTGGAACTAATAAAATTGCACCTAATACATATCCGAAAAAATAAACTCCACTAATTGCACCAACTTCAGTATTTATTAAATTCCACTGTTTTTCAATCAAGGGTATAGATGCAACAAAAGTAGCAAAAGGAAACAAGCTAAAAATCAATATAGCTGTTAATAAAGTTACTAGTGGGTTTTTTATTGAATTTAACAAGTTACTCTCTCTTCAATGTAAACCAAACCTAACATAACGAAAAAATATTCACAAGTTTGACAATAATGAGGAACAAAGATAAAATTTCCTTTCTAGCTCATATAGTATTAATAAGGTTTTACATGCTAAAAATAAGATTAAAACGTGTTGGCGCAAAAAAGCAACCTTCATATAGAGTTGTCGTAGCTGATTCTCGATCTCCAAGAGATGGAGCATTTCTTGAACTCGTTGGCACATATGACCCTAAAACTGATCCACCCACAATTAACTTAAACCATACTAAAATAAATGAATGGATTGCTAAAGGAGCTCAACCTTCTGATGCAATGAAAAGTATTCTTAACCAAACTACGAAAGAATAGAGGGTTGGTTTATTATGAAAGAACTCGTTGAATACATTGCTAAATCCTTAGCTAGTAACCCAGATGAGGTAGTAGTAGTAGAAGAAGAGGACGATGAAGGTAAGGTTATTCTTAAACTCACAGTGGCTGAAGAAGACAAAGGAAAATTAATTGGCCGTGAGGGAAGAGTTGCTCAAGCAATAAGAGTTCTCCTAAGAGTGGCTGCAGTTAAAGCAGGGACCAGAGTTAATTTAGAAATTCTCTAAATTTTAATGATGGAAACAGATCTCGTAGCTGTTGGTCAAATTTTTTCTATTTTTGGCATTAAAGGCCAAGTTAAAGTTAGGCCTCTCTCTGATGTTGCGTCTCGTTTTACTAGTGGGAACAAAGTAATATTAAATAACCAAGAAGTATTAATTCAAAAAGTTTCTAAACATAAGTGGTATTACATATTATCATTAGATAATTACAATACTCCCGAAAAAGCAAAAACACTCAAAGATAAATATCTTTATATAAGACCTTCACAAACTCCACATCCACAAAACGACACTTATTACTATTATGAATTAATTGGATTATCCGTGATTAATGTTAACCAAGAATATCTTGGTAAAATATCAAATATTCTTTATACTGGCGCAAATGATGTATACGTTGTAACAAATGACGATAATGAAGACATACTCGTACCTGCTATAAAGTCAGTAATTATTGATGTGGATATCAAAAGTCAACAAATGACTATTGACCAACCTAATTGGCTATAAAGGTTCAAACATAGGTACATGTATTTGATTTGTTGCTTGAACAAACGTTACTTTTACATCCATGCCAATTGTAACAGTTTTAGGGTCACAATTAATTATATTAGTAAATAATTTAACCCCTTCCTCAAGTTCTACTAAAGCTAATACATATGGAACTTCTTCATTAAAACCTGGAGTTCTATTTTGATAAGTAATTGTGTAAGTCCAAACTTTTCCAGTGCCTTTAGCCTCAACATAATCTATATCTCTAGACCAGCAACCAGAACAAAACCCTCTAGGGTACCATTGATAACCACATGATTCACAATGCTGAATCATTAAATGCCCTTTTCTTGCAGAATCCCAAAACTTTCTGGTTTCACCTGTTATAGTTGGTAATGGTTTTTTCCATTGATTTTGATTTACCATCTAATCGCCTCCTAGAATAATAGTACCGCCACTATGTCTATCCCCTAGTGCGCCACCTGTTCCATGTGCTAGAACGAGATTACAATTTTCTACTTGCCTTGGAGTACCTGTAAAATCTCCTCTAAGTTGTTTTGTAGCCTCAATTAGTAAAAACATACCTCTCATACCTGGATGATTAGAAGATAACCCTCCTCCATCAGGATTTAGAGGTAATTCTCCTCCTAATTCAATTCTACCTCCACTTACAAAATCTCCACCTTCACCTTTTTTACAAAATCCTAGATCTTCTAAAGTTTCAACAACAGTAATAGTAAATGAGTCATAAATCATGGCCATATCTAAGTCTTTATGTTTAACTCCTGCCATTTCCATTGCTGGAGCTCCTGTTTGTGCAGCAGCAATATTAATTAAATCTCTTTTACCTGCACCTTGATGTGCTATAGCTTCAGCCATCCCCAAAATCCAAGCAGGCTTAGTTTTACAATTCCTAGCAACCTCAGGAGAGGCTACAACAACAGCACCTCCACCATCAGAAATAATACAACAGTCATTTAAATGTAAGGGGTCTGAAATCACCCTTGATGCCAATACGTCTTCAACAGTTATAGGGTCTCGAAATAATGCGTTGGGATTTAATCCTGCATGTTTTCTCATAGCAACTGCAACTTCGGCGAGTTGTTCACTGGTTGTTCCATACTGATGCATATGCCTTCTAGCAATCATTGCATATAGTCCAACTGTTGTTTTACCATATAGATCTTCAAAACTTCCTGGCAAAGGATCTGAGAGAGTTGATCCGTTTCGAGCAAATCCACCTGTTCCAACCAAGGTACCTGTCACTCGAGGAGTTGAGGCATATACTATAACTGCACACTTGATTCTTCCTGCAGCAATAGCAGTTACTGCATGAGATAAATGAAATTCAAATGATGCTCCACCAACAGTTGTAAAGTCAGCATATTTTGGTTGCATATTTAAATAATCAACTAAATTATACCCACTTAACCCACCAGCACTAAAAATTGCATCCACATCATTTTTTTCTAATCCTGCATCTGCTAAAGCTCCAATAATACTTTCGGCCATTATCAAAGTTTCACTCTTATCAGGAGCATATCTAACTGGGTGTTCATAGGCACCTACAATTGCAGCCGATTTGCGCAAATCTGTCATATAAATCCTCCCAAACTTTATCTTAGTGCCTGATAGTATCACTCAGCTTATTATTATTTACAATAAAAGAATCTGAATAATACAGACTGTTTTTTACAAATAAAGGGTACTCATTAATATTTTGAGTACCCTTTATTGATATATTTATTATTAATACAGTGTATTAGTAATCCATTGGTGGGCCAGCTGGCATAGCTGGAGCCTTGCTAGGAATTTCGGTTACTAATGACTCTGTAGTCAATATCATTGCGGCAACACTAACTGAATTCTCAACAGCAGCTCTGGTAACTTTTGTTGGATCCATGATACCAAACTCCATCATTGAACCAAATTTTTCATTTTCCGCATCGTATCCATAATCACCTTTACCTTTTTTAATGGCATCTAAAATTACGGAACCTTCAGCACCTGAATTAAATGAAATTACTCTTATTGGTTCATCTATTGCTTTTAGTACAATCTGTGCACCAGTTGCTTCGTCTCCAGTTAATTTGAGTTTTGATACTGACTGAGATGCTCGAACTAAGCCACATCCTCCGCCTGGTACTATTCCTTCTTCAACTGCAGATCTAGTTGCTGATAATGCATCTTCTACACGAGCTTTTTTCTCTTTTAACTCGACTTCAGTAGCTGCTCCAACTTGTATAATTGCAACACCTCCAGAAAGTTTAGCTAATCGTTCTTGTAGCTTTTCACGATCGAATTCTGATGTAGTTTCTTCAATTTGAGCTTTAATTTGGTTTATTCTTCCTTGAATAGCCTCATCTGAGCCGTGTCCTTCAACAACAGTTGTTTCCTCTTTTGTAGAAACAACTCTTCTTGCTCGACCGAGATCTTCAACAGTAACGGAATCGAGTTTTCTTCCAACTTCTTCACTGATCACATGTCCACCAGTTAATATAGCCATATCTTCCAACATAGCTTTTCTTCTTTCTCCAAATCCTGGCGCTTTCACAGCTATAACGTTTAGAGTACCTCTCAATTTGTTTACAACCATCGTAGCCAATGCTTCGCCTTCAATATCTTCAGCAATAATTACCACATTTTTAGTTATTTGTAGGACTTTTTCTAATGCAGGTAAAACATCAGATACAGCAGTTATTTTCTTATCAGTAATTAAAATATAAGGGTCATCATTGGTTGCTTCCATTCTTTCAGGATTTGTAACCATGTAAGGACTTATGTAACCTCGGTCAAATTGCATACCTTCAACGTACTCTACGTCATATTGCAATCCACGAGACTCTTCGACAGTAATAACACCATCTTTTCCTACTTTTTCCATCACTTCAGCAATCAAGTCACCAACTTCTTGTTCATGTGCAGATAAAGCCGCAACCTGAGCAATTTGTTCTTTACCTTCAACGGTTTGTGATAGTTTTCTTAATTCAGTACGAATGCTTTCAACAGCTTTATCCATACCTCTTTTTAATGCTA
>CAYOMB010000024.1:6181-12460 GCA_964404955.1 uncultured Dehalococcoidia bacterium | reverse complement strand
GAATGGCGATGCCAAACACAACTAACCAAAATAACACAAATCAATATTCAACCCCAATGATGGACACTGGATATATATGCCAAGGAGAACCAAGAGTAATTTTTTATGATGAGAATTTCATGAATGCACTTATACTTGAATTTAAAAACCAAGGTATACCTTACAGTGCATCTGGAAGTAATTGTGATGACACCTCAGTAACTCTTAGTTCCGTATTAGAATTAAAAAAAGCAGATGTTTCAAATAAAAGAATTGATTCAATTGAAGGTATAGAATTCGCGATAAATTTAGAAGCATTACAAATGAATAATAACAATATCAGTGATATAGAACCTTTATTAGAACTTTCAAACTTAAGGGTGCTTAATATGAGAGATAACATGCTCGTTGCTCCAGACCAAGACCCTCGATATCCACCTCGAGAAAACCCTTTAAATATCTTGCAAGATATGGGGGTAAACACAGATGTAACAGTTAAAGACCTACCTGATGTGTTGTTGAATAAATACGATATAAATATGGCAAATATTGGGAATGTTTCTCAGGCACAAATTGCTGAGATTTTATGGGGTGATGAAGAACTAGCAAATCGTCTAAGTAATAGAAATAAAGGTACTAACAATTCGAACACTTCAGGTGACCAGAATACCTGGGATAAATCTGAAACAGGATTAGCAGATTGTGGCGATATCATTCCATGGAATAACAAACAACTTGCGCAGTTATTACTTGACTCAGGAGAAGGTCCTTTTAAATCAAGAAACAATCTCACAGAAATATGTTCGAATCCATTGAAAGAATGGAGACAATTAACTTTAGAAGATAAAGGTCTGAATAGTCTAGAAGGTGTCGAACACCTTACTAATCTTGAAAGACTTAATGTCTCAGGTAATAATATACGTGAACTTTGGCCTATAGAAAACTTAGTAAATTTAACAGATTTAGATGTGAGTGGTAATCAAATCCAAGATTTAAATCCTATAAGCAATTTAAACAGATTAAGTGGGATCAATTTAAGTGGAAATCAACTGTGTCAAAGTAATTATAATCCTTGGGATTCACTAAGGGGTAGCAGAATCGCAAATCTTACAGCTTTTGATGCTTGTATTTCTGGTCTAGATTTTACGGACGACATGCCAAATCTCAGGGAATTATTCATCGGAGACAATCCCATATCTCAGTCATATAAGATTACTGAATTACAAAATAGAGGAGTTGTGGTTCAACACAATACTAACGTTCAAGGGATGGCTCCAATATCACAAAGTAATTCTAGTTCCAATTTTAACAATACTACAAATAGTAGCGTTTCAAATAATGATTCAAGTTTTTATTATGAAGAAGAGGGAAATAGCAGAGGGTTCTTATTCAATGTAGACGAAGTACCTGAATGGGCTCAAAGTATGGGTCTTACTGATATAAACCAACTTCTAGACCCTACTGTAATTGCTATGTTTGGTATATTCATAACACTTTTGGGAACTGTAGCTCAAATGGCTCGAGGAAGATAGTTAGGTTAATCAACATCTGAAAGCATTTTAAATGGTACCAGAAGTATTAACGCTATACAAAGACAAACAACCAAAGAAGAGAGTGCCCCTATTTGACCATATGGAGTAAATGCAGTAAAAACCCACCAAAGAAACGAACCAAATAAGTATGCTGCTCTACCAGCAACATTATATAATCCAAATGATTCATTAATATCATTATCATCAGAATAATGAATGAGTATAGGGCGATCAGCAACCCAAACCCCACCAAGAAGTAGTCCTGTAAAAGAAATTACAATCCACCAAATATTTTGATCTAAATTAAATAGTGGAATAAGTACTATCCCTAAAAATCCTAGAATCCAACAACTTATGACGACAATAAGGCATCGGCGTGCTCCAAATTTATCTGTAAAAAGACCCCACATTGTAGCACCTGGAATGGAAAAAACGATTCCTACAAACAAAAAAGCTGGAATCTTATTTGCAGGTATTCCAACGGTATCTACAGCAAACAATGCGATGAACGTTATTCCTGTATTTATAGCTGACATATACCAAAATTTAACAAGTAAGAATTTACGTATTTGAGCATATTTTTCTTCAAATAAATATCGAATAGGATTAGTTAGAACAGAATTTAGATTTTGGGAATTTGCTGATAATGAAATTGATCGCGTTTTATTTAAAGAGGTAGTAAAGAAAGCAAGTTGAATTGCAAATAATGCTAAAATTATCGAAATTATGAAAAATGCTAGTTCATATGTCCCGTATCGAGAATTGATAAATAAGCCTATCATTACAACAAAAAAAGAACCAGCATACCCCACCCCTATACCTAATCCACCAATTAGTCCTCTATTTTGTTCTGTCGAAACATCAATCAGCATTGAGTTATATGCAATTTCGGCAAAATTTAAAAATACCAGTGAAAATGCGAATAATAAGAGAATGATAAAAATGTTATCAAATAAACCATAACATGCTATAAACAGGCATGTAGTCAATGTAAAGCCTAAAACAAAATACTTTTTAGTGAAATAAATATCCATTATTTTACCAAGTGTCGGACCAAGAAGTAAGGTAATAGCTGTTGCTAGAGTTATAGTTAAGGCGAAATCAGAATCACTAGCGCCCATATTGCTAACCAACCATATCGGAAAAAAATAACCTGTTACTCCAGAGTAAAATATAGTGCTACCAGCATCAAATAATATCCAACTTATTGCTGAAAGCGAGAGAGAAAATTTTGTCATACGAAGTTAACTCTTTTGAATAAATAGTAAATGGGCCCGGAAGGGATCGAACCTACGACCAATCGATTATGAGTCGACCGCTCTACCACTGAGCTACGGGCCCTCGAAATTAACGCACTAGTTAGAAATCGTATCTGATTTAAGAGTATTTTGCAACTGAGTCAGTATCTTATTCCTCTATACCCAAATTCTTTTGATAATCAGGGTCTATATATTTTACACCGCCCGTTGTTGGTATAGACGCTGCAGAATAATCTATAGTTTTATTGCGATAGGCAGTAGGTATATCGTTCACTATATCCTGATCAGTTAAAGTTTGGATTAGGGAGTTATCTATTCCCATTAATTCGTTCAAAACATAATTATTAGCTTCACCAAATGCTGGAGCAAAGTCTTTAATCTTAATATGGGACTTATTAAGACGCCATGGTCTTGCAATAAGTGCTCTAGTTCCTAGATTACGTTCGGGAGAAGCAGTAACTTTTTCGATAAATCCTCGTTCATGATAGTGTGGATTAGTGGAATAATCTTTAGAATCAAAAACAGGCCCAGCAGGGATACCTGATTCCTGCAACAATTCCATTAATTCAAATCGTTCATAATTTTTTGAGAAAGTGGTTATTATTTCATCTATTTCGTCATGATTTTTTAATCGTGACGAATTATCTATAAATTTCGGATTTAGTATTAGTTCTGGTTTTTCCATGACTTTGCATAAAGAATCCCATCGGTCTTGTGTTAAAGCAGAAATAACTATCCATTCATCATCATTTCCACTAGTTGGATAACACCCTTGAGGAGCGTAGTATGGATGTCGGTTTCCTATACGAGAGGGAAGTCGTTTATTATCAACCCAATCAAGTATGTATTCTCCAAGAAAATAGCATCCTAATTGATACATACCAATATCAATCCACTGCCCTTTCCCTGTTCTATTTCTATATCTAAGTGCTGAGGCAACCGAGAAAAGACCACTCCATGAGGCTAAGAAATCAACAAATGACATTCCTGCTTTTGAAGGAATATCATTAAGATAACCGGTAACTGATGCTGTACCGTGAGTTGCTTCCATAGTAGTGGCTTGACCAGGATAGGATGCATAAGGACCTTCACTATGACCATATCCAGTATTTGATAACATGATGATATCAGGCTTGATTTTCTTAATATCCGCGTATGTGAGATTCCAGCGTTTCATAACACGTGGGGTGAAATTTTCCATAATAATATCTGAGATTTTAATCAGTTCTATAAATAAATCTCTGCCTTCTTGACGAGACATATCTAATGTTAAAGATCTTTTTCCTCTATTCATATTATTAAAACCAGAAGCCTTATTCCAATAATCACCACCATTTTCACCATCAGGTCCTTGAGGAGCGGTTAATCTTCTTGATATATCTACATGAGATGGGCCTTCAATTTTAATCACTTCAGCACCAAGATCAGTCATTACGCCACCACCATAAGGCATAGCTACTACATATGTAGAATCTAGAATTCTTACTCCTTCTAAAGGTAATTTCATCTCATTTACTCAATTCCTAAGTTTTTCTTATACTCTTTATCAAACCATCCATTACCTAAGGTTTGCGTGCCACCTTGAGCAGTTGCTACACGACCTTGTCTGACTTGTGTCGGCACATCATTGACTATATCGATATCATGCATATTTTGTATAAACGACTTACTTTTAGCTAATAGGTTATTGAGTATATCTTCATTCCCATCTCCTAGTGCTGGTCCATATCCTTTGATTTTAATATTTGATTTATTTATATGCCATGGTCTAGCTATAAGTACGCGTGCACCTAATCCTCTATCTGAATCGCCTTCTACTCTTTCAAGAAAACCACGTTCCCAATGATGTTGTGAAATTGAAGAATCTCGGACATCAAGAACTGGACCAGAAGGAATACCATTTTTTTGAAGTTTTTCTGTCAATTCAAATCGTTCGTAGTCTTTTGTATATTGAGCAATAATCTCATCTAGCTCATCATGGTGTTTTTTACGAAGTTCATTAGTATGAAATTTAGGATCAGAGAATAAATCTTTGCGATTAAGTAATAAACAGAGATTTTTCCATTGTTCTTCATTAATTACAGAAATTGTAATCCAGCGATCTTCTTCATTAGTTGGATAACAACCTTGTGGAGCATATTGAGGATGTCGATTGCCGATTCGTGATGGTAAACGAGTATTAGATAACCAGTCCATTATATATTCACTAATAAACGAAACACCCAATTGATACATACCTATATCGACCCATTGGCCTTTACCTGTACGATTTCTATAACGTAATGCAGAAGCAACTGCAAATAAGGCATGCCATGAGGCTAAAAAATCCACGTATGATCTACCAGCTTTGCCCGGAAGTCCTCCTGGATAACCTGTTACTGATGCAGTTCCATGAGTTGCTTCCATAGTAGTAGCTTGCCCCGGATACGTAGCATACGGACCATCGCTATGTCCATAACCTGTATTAGATACCATAATAATATCTGGTTTAATTTTCCTAATATCATCATAAGTAAGATTCCATTTTTTCATTACGCGTGGTGTAAAATTCTCTACAACAACATCACTTACTTTAAGCATTTCAATAAATAAGTCTCGACCTTCTTGTCTTCCCATATCTAAAGTCAAGGATCTTTTACCACGATTCATCGTATTAAATCCAGCTTTTTTATTCCAATAGTCTCCTGAACTGTCACCATCAGGTCCTTCAGGAAGTGAGAGGCCACGAGTTCCATCTAAATGTGAAGGGCCTTCAATTTTAATTACATCAGCACCAAGATCAGCCAAAATACCGCAAGTATACGGCATAGCCACAACGTATGTTGAGTCCAAAACTCGTACACCTTCAAGAGGTAACTTCATATCTAGCAATCCTTACTGCATTATTTATAAAATATCTAGTTTTTTCTTGAAATCTGGATCAAATGTTTTTAAGCGTCCAGCTTTAACTAATTCATCAAGACTCATTGTAGGTGTTGGACGAAGATTTACGGGTACAGTAGTTGTAATATTAGTTTCTACTAGATCATTGTATTTTGCTTCAGTATGACCAAGTAAATTAACAATAAAATCATGATTTGAATCCCCGAAAGTTGGTGCAGGACGATGTATTTTAAGATCAGATTTGTTAGCTTTCCACGGGCGACCCATAAGTACACGTTTGCCCATTTTTCTTTCTTCTGGAAATTGAACAGTTTCTAAAAATCCTCGTTCCCAATAATGAGGATTAGTATTTGAATCACTTGCATCATAAACTGAACCTGCTGGAATATTTAGATTTTGCAGCATAGTTGTTAAGGTATGTTTATCATAAGATTGTGTATATTTTTCGATGATTTTATCAATTTCTTGATAGTTGTCTCTTCGACTTAATTCTGTCTTATATTTATCATTATTAAGAAGTTCTTCAGCATTCAGAGCATTACATAGCTTTTCCCATTCTAAATCGGTACCAATAGAAATTGAAATCCATTCATCAGGTCCAGAACAACGATAAACTCCTTGTATAG
>CAYOMB010000024.1:0-6081 GCA_964404955.1 uncultured Dehalococcoidia bacterium | reverse complement strand
ATAGAAATTGAAATCCATTCATCAGGTCCAGAACAACGATAAACTCCTTGTATAGACCTCCAGCGATGTCGATTTCCAATTCTTTCACCTTTAAATGAATTAGACATCCAATCAAGTATATATTCCGATGTTAGATAGGCACCAAGCTGATACATACCCACATCCACCCATTGGCCTTCACCTGTTTTATTACGATGGCGCAAAGCGTTTGCAATACCCATTAAACCAGACCAGCAAGATAGAAAGTCTATAAACGATTGTCCTGCTTTGGATGGAATATCTTTATCATAACCAGTAATATGGCAATGCCCATGAGTTGCTTCTTGAGTTGTAGCCTGGGCTGGATATGATGACCAAGGTCCTTCACCATGACCATAACCAGTATTAGATACCATAATAATATCTGGTTTAATTTTTTTTAGATTTGGGTAATCAAGTCCCCAGCGTTTCATAACACGCGGGGTAAAATTTTCCATAAATATATCTGATTGCTTAAGCATATCAACTAGTATTTCTCTACCTTCATCTTTGCTTAAGTCAAGAGTGAGTGATTTTTTGCCCCGATTGATCTGATTATAAGAAGCTGTTCTATTCCATGAATCATCTCCTACAATATTATCGGGATATGCTCCAGCAAATGCTCCATTTCTAGTAGTATCAGGTCTGCCCGGACCTTCTATTTTGATTACTTCAGCACCAAGATCAGATAAAAGACCAGCGGCATAGGGAAAAGCAAATACATATGTGGATTCAATTACTCGTATTCCTTCTAGTGGTGCTTTCATAGGTATTATCTCCGTTATATTCCTAATTTATTTTTATAATCTGGATCAAAATATGCAAGTCTTCCAGATTGAACTTGTTCTTCTAATGAAGAGGTAGGTACTTCTCGCTTTTCAGCAGGTTCTTCAGATATAAATCCTTTAGTTTTAAAGTCTTCAAAATCCGTGTCACTCATACCAATTAATTCTTGTAAAATAAGGCTATTACTCGAACCTAACGGTTCTATTGGTGCTCGTACACGAGCATCTAGTTTACTTCCCTTCCAAGGTCGTCCCATTATTTTTCTTGTTCCGATCTTTCTAAATTCAGGATATTCAACACGTTCGATGAAACCTCGCTCTTGATAATGTGGATTTAGATTGCAATCTGCTGAATCAAAAACTGGACCACATGGGATATTTACACTTTGTAGCAATTCCATGATTTCATATTTACCTTTAGTTTTTGTCCACTCAGATATAATCACATCTATTTCGTCATGATTTTGCCTTCTATTTAATAAGGTTGCATATTTATCATCGATTGCGAGCTCGGGTTTATCCATAATGTGGCAAAATTGCGCCCATTGAGAATCTTCACCAATTGATAAAACAACCCATTGATCTACTCCTTCACAAGGATATGTTCCTTGAGGTGTTCTCCATGGATGTCTATTACCAAATCTCCCTGACTTATTTTCATTTGATTGCCAATCCATAATATATTCAGCTGTCCCCATTACTCCAAGTTGATACATTCCAATATCAATCCACTGGCCATTGCCAGTTTTATTTCTATGCCGCAATGCTGAAGCTACTGCAAATAATCCTGACCAACATGCAAGAAAATCAACATAGGAGGCACCTGCTTTTGAAGGGATATCATTATTATATCCAGTTATGTAACAATGGCCATGCGTTGCTTCTTGAGTAGTAGCTTGTGCGGGATAAGCAGAAAAAGGCCCATCACCGTGACCATATCCAGTATTAGATATTAATATTAAATCAGGTTTAATCTTTTTAATATTTTCATAATCTAAACCCCATCTTTTCATTACTCTTGGGGTATAGTTCTCCATCATTACATCACTAATAGAAATTAATTCTTTTAGATATTCTCGACATTCTTCTTTACTCAAATCTAATGTAAGAGATTTTTTATTGCGGTTTAATAAATTAAAGCTAGCAGATCTATTCCAATAATCTTGACCAGGGTCATTATCTGGAAATCCTCCAGAAAATTGTCCTCCACGAACAATATCTAGGTGAGCCGGACCTTCTATTTTAATAACTTCAGCGCCCATATCTCCTAATATTCCACCAGCGTATGGCATAGCAAACACATATGTTGAATCAATTACTCTGAGATTTTCAAAAGGTGAATTAGTCATTGTATACTCCAGTCGATTAGATTATTTCTAACTCACGTAATTTAACTAAGTCTTCTTTGGAATAATTTAAAGTTTCTGTATAAACTTCAACATTATGCTGTCCTAAAGTAGGTGAAGGTATTCTATATTGACTTGGTGTTTCACTCATATTAAATAATCTAAATGGAACCTTAATCTTACCAATAATGGGATGATCAACTTCTTCATAAAAATTTCTAGCTTCTAATTGAGGGCAGTTTGCTAAATCTTCTGGTGTTTGAACAATTCCAAATAACATACGGTAATCCTCTGAAGCTGACTTAAACATTTCGTGCATTTTTCGATCTTTGGTTGCTTCTGTAAGAACTTGATCGAATTCAACACCATTTTGTACTCGCTGTTCTGCATTAGCAAACTTTTCTTCTCGGAGCACTTCATCTCCATAAAAATCAACAATATCATCCCAAGTAGCTCCACCACCTGGTTGACTGATGAAATACCCATCAGCACATGGCATCACATTTCCAAAACCAGCTCCTTCAGATCTTCTTCTGCCCTGAACTGCTCCTGTCCAACTATAAAATGGTTGATTTACGACTAGTGTTGAATTCACAACTTCTTGTATAGAAACATCCACATGCTGTCCTTCATTAGTAAAATCTCTCATAAGCAAGGTAAAAGCTGTAGATAAAGCACCATTTATTCCAGATTCATATTGTGACTGAAATCCTCCATGTTTTAATGGTTCCCGATCAGCTGTCCCGCTAATACTCATAATTCCACTCATAGCATATGCAACTATTTCTTCACCTTTATAATTACTGTAAGGGCCAGTTTGTCCAAACCAGGTTATAGAAGTTAGGACAATTTGAGGATTTATTTTTTCCAATTCTGCATAACCTAAACCTAATGAGTCTAGGTAACCTGGTTCAAAGGATTCAACAACCACATCACATTTAGCAACTAATTCTTTGAATATCTTCTGTCCAGTTGATGTTTCTAGGTTTAAAGTAATACCTCTTTTATTTAGGTTTAATAAGAGGAAAAATAAACTTTTTTCTATATCAGGGTCGTCCTTATGGAATGGAGCCATTGTTCTACCGTAATCTCCAGTTAAAGGTTCAACTTTTATAACATCTGCGCCAAAATCAGCAAGTATTTTGGCGGCAAAAGGACCTGCTATACCTTGACTTATATCAAGGACTTTTATATCTTCTAAAGCTCCAGGTGCAATCATATTTCATAACCTCCATTGCAACGTTTTGTATCAAATTTGTTAAGTATTTGATCTATCGTATTATATCAAAATCTCTACAAGTATAATCCTAAATTATGCCTCCTTGTTTAAGCAGAACTACGTCATTTTTAGAATAATTCAATTCTTCACAATATATTTCAGTATTGTGTTGCCCCAATAAAGGTGCTGTTCGCGCGAATTGCCATGGGCAATTTGGAAGTTTAAAAATCTCACCAGGAATGGTTATTTTACCAATTACAGGATGCTCAACCTCGATAAAATATTCTCTATCACCCAGCTGTGGGCACTTTAATAAATCTTCAGGTGTTTGAACTACTCCCGTAACCCATCCATCACTCATTGTTTTATCGAAATAATCATATTTATTCCATTCTTCTAACTTAGGCAAAAGGATTTTGTCTAACTCGTCTGCATTATCAATTCGATCAGTAGCAGTAGAAAATTTCTTATCATTCAGTTCTGGTATATCAAGCATTTCTGCATAGTTACTAAAAAGTGGACGTTGTCTTCCCTGTTGAGAAGAAGCTCCAATATATCCATCTTTAGCCTTAACAATTCCTTCAAACTTAATCCCTTTGAAGGAACTACCTTCAACTTTTGTGGCACGCGCTTCTATTGCCCCAGTATAGGTATATCTCGTTGGACCATTATAGTGATGAGAAGCGACTACTTCTTGTAATGAGACGTCAATATGCTGGCCGGTGTTAGTAATAGATTTAGAAAATAACGCAGATGTTATCGTATAAGCAGCAGTCATTCCAGCCATATAATAACTCTGAGGGTGACCGTGTTTTAATGGGGGTTTCCCATATGCTCCACTTATATGCATTATTCCGCTCATTGCATAATAAATCAAATCATTACCTTTGAAATGGCTACGAGGTCCAAATTGTCCGAACGGAGAAAGTGACATAATTATTAATTCTGGAAATTGCTGTTGTAATTCTTCATAACTAAGTCCAATTTCTTCCAAATATCCAGGTTGAAAATTTTCTACAAATACATCTACATTATTTAATAATTCAATAAGAATCTTTTGTCCGGATTTATCACTAATATCTAAGGTGATACTACGTTTATTACAATTAAGATAGAAATACAACAAACTCTTCTCGGTATCAGGTTCGTCGTGAAAGAATGGCCCCATATGCCGAGTAGAGTTTCCTTTATTAGGTTTTTCGATCTTTATAACATCTGCACCATAATCTGCAAGATACTTTGTGCAATATGCTCCGCTAATATCATCACTAATATCAAGAACTCTTATGTTATCTAATGCTTTATCGCTCATTACTATTCCAATCCCAAGCTTGTTTTATAATCTGTATCAAAGTCAGTAATTGTACCGTCTTCTTTTAATTTTTCTAATGAAGGTGGATTTGATGAAGATCTCTGATTTATAGGTTGATCAGCAATTATTCCTAAATCGTAAAAATCATCAATTATGTCTGTATCGTAACCTAACAATTCAGATAATACTTGTTCGTTATGCTCACCCATACCAGGACCAGGTCGGCGGATCTTAGATTGCGCATTAGACATTTTCCAAGCCCGTCCAGAATAGATTTGTTTCCCAATGTTATCTGAAGAATTATGGGTTATCTGTTCATAAAAACCACGATCATTCATATGTTGATCGAACAATAAATCCTTACTATTCATAATTGGTCCAGCTGGTATACCTTTTGATTGTAAAATATCGCTTAATTCATGATTATCTTGAGAAGTTGTCCATTCTGAAATTAATAAATCGAGGTCTTCTCTATTTTTATGCCGAGAAAAGGAATCAGAAAATTCATCTCTAAGACACCATTCAGGATTTTCCATAATCTCACAAAGAGTAAACCATTGTGAATCATTTTCTGTTCCAATAGCAATCCACTTATCTTCACCTTTTGTAGGATATATATTATGTGGAGCATAGTATTCGTGGGCATTACCCATGACATGCCCATTTCGCTTGTTAGCAACAAAATCAAGTATTTTGTCACCGATTGTCGATACTCCAATTTGATACATAGAAAAGTCTATCCATTGACCTTCACCTGTTTTTTGTCTGTGAAGTAATGCAGACATAATAGCAAACACAGCTGTCCAACCAACAGGAACATCGTAAAAGGCAGCACCAACTCGTCTTGGACCTTCATCTGTGTAGCCAGTGAATTGACTTAATCCACAAGTAAGTTCGAACATTCTACCTATACCCGCATATTGCTTCCATGGACCTGTGTATCCAAAACCAGTATTAGATATATAAATTATATCGGGTTTTATCTTTTTAATTTCTTCATAATCTAGTCCAAGTCTGCCCATACTTCCAGCACGATTATTTTCAATAATTACATCACTCAGAGATGCCAAATCTTTGAATGCCTCTTGACCTTCATCAGATCTCAAGTTGAGAGTAATATCTAATTTACTTCTTTGTAAGGTATGAAATAAACCATCTCTGTTCCAAAAGTTGCTACCTGGTTTATTGTCTGGGAAAATACCACCACCTTCAGAACGTGGTGCTGTATGATTTTCAATTTTGATTACTTCAGCACCCATATCAGCTAAAATATGTGTTGCGGTAGGCATTGCAACCATGGTTGTAGAATCCAAAACTCTTAATCCTTTAAGTAAGTCGTCCATTCCTCCCCTCCCTTTAATGGTTTAGTGAAAAAAATGTTTTAGGGTTTTCAATCATCAT
>CAYOMB010000023.1:0-12861 GCA_964404955.1 uncultured Dehalococcoidia bacterium | reverse complement strand
ATTGCTCTTTGGGCCAATGAATAGGGAATATTCCATCAGCTATTTCTCCAGATTGTTTTACAGATTTTGGAGTCAGTGATGCGATATAAATAGGAATATAATTTCTTGGTCGGTCATACTCTAATCGAAATCCACGTTCCAATTTATATATTTGACCATCGTATATTAATTTCTCTCCTGAAATCAGAATTTTAAATATATCAATGTATTCCCTCATTCTTCTCAATGGTTTTTGGTAACCAATACCATGAAAATGCTCGATAACATTTGCTCCTGAAGCACCCAAGCCGAAAATCATCCTTCCATTTGAAAGTACGTCTAATGATGCAAACTCTTGTGCTAATGCAGCAGGACTTCTAGAAAAGGAATTTAATATACAAGATCCTATCTGTATTGTATTAGTATGGGTTGCGATTAAACTCATCCAAGGTATTGCAGACAATCCCCAAGCTTCAGAAACCATTACACATTCAACACCCAGACTCTCTGCTAATTTAATTTTATCAATTCCTAATTGCCAATCTTGAGCAGATGTTTCATTTCTGACTCCTCCAAATTGTGCTAATATTCCAAGTCTCATATATCTCCTTATAATTTACTCTAAAATACCTTTTGAAATTAATTCAGCAAAAAGCTCATCTGTTATATCTAGTATATCTTTGCAAATATACTCTAAATGTTCACCTAATAAAGGTGCTGCAGAATCCGGATATCTATCGCTATTTTCATATATAAAGCTTGGTGTCAAAATGTGATGATATCCCATGTCTTGATGAGGCCTTACAACAAAATGATTTCGATGCCTTAGTTGTGGATCACGGAACAAATCAGAAGCATTTTGAACAACACCTGCTGGAACACCATTTTGTTGCAACAAATGCATCAATCTAAATGAATCCTGATTCTTTGTCCATTCACTTATAATTTCATCTAATTCTGATTCATTATTTTTTCGGTTTTCAAAAGTATTGAATTTTGAATCATCTACAATATCATTTCTTCCCATCAGATTACAAAATATTGACCATTGATGATTATTTTCTATAACTATTGAACACCAATTGTCATCACCACTACATGGATATGTATTATGAGGACAATAATCAACATCTTGATTACCCATACGTGTAGTTAATTTTCCTTCATTCAAATAATACATTAATTGAGGACCAGCAAACTGGAGCGTACTTTCAAACATTGATTGATCAATATATTGTCCTTTACCTGTGCGGTCTCTATAATCCAAGGCTGCCATAACCGCAACGATAAAATAATTCCATGAAACAAAATCAGCATATGCAGAATAAGGGCCAACAGGATCTTTATCTGGCCAGCCAGTATTTTCATACCAACCAGATAACGCAGCTGCTAACTGGCCTGTACCTCGTAAATCTGCATATGGCCCCGTGTTACCCATTAGGCAGGCACTTAACATTATTAGTTCAGGTTTAATTTCAGCTAAGTCATCGTATGTCATACCCCACATAGGTAAAACTCTTGGGGTAAACGCTGTAACTACTATATCAGCCCATGGAACGAGGTGTTCTTTAACAAAATTTACACTTTCTGGATTCCTCATATTAATCGGGAGTGAGAGCTTTCCAGCGTTATACATTGCGAAATAACCGCTTCGGTTTGGACTGGGATCTTCTCCTTTGTAGGGGGTGGCTGATCGTAAGGTATCTGAACGACTGGACGATTCAATCTTTATAACTTCAGCTCCACAATCAGATAAAATACGTGTAGAAGCAGGCCCCATAACAATAGTTGTAAAATCCAATATTTTAATACCTTCAAGTGGTTTATTCTTTACCATTATTTACCTATAATTCTGATTTTATTTCTAAATTATGTTCACCTAGCAAGGGAGCGCTACGATAATAATTCATTTGAAATTCTGATGATAAAAATGGAGCTCCGGGATACTTGAGTGTTTTATCTAAATTCTCATTATAATTACTATGCCAAAATTCCCTAGAGACTAATTGAGGGTTTTCTACGACGTCCCCCAAATGATTTACAGGAGCCATTGTGTATCTCTCTCTAACGGCAGCCTCTAATAATTGAGATTTTGTTTTGGTTTTTAAAAACTCTCCAATTGCACCAAATACTTTCTCTCTATCTTTCTCAGGGGTATTTAAAGCGTCAAAAGTCGACCAATCAAAATCTTTGAGATAATCGGGAATCTCTCCTTCTTTTTCCATCCATCCAATTACACCTTGTTGTACACTCTCTCCTAAACGACCACCAAAACTCATAAATACAACGTATCCATCTTTACACGGATAAAGAGTTCGAGTTCTTGTAGTACCAAATTGGCGCCATCCTCCTTCACGTTTCAAAATAACATCTTCATATTCATACCATTGATATGTATGAGTCAAAAACCAAGGTCCCGTATGCTGCACAGATTGATCTATAAAATCTCCCACCTGGTTTTGATTTCTTTTATATAAGGCAATTAGTGCTGCTGAAGCTGCGGATGCAGATGCATGATAATATGATTGAGGAGTTATACTAATACGAACAGGCGCTCGTTCAGGGTCTCCACACATCCACATATATCCACCTAAAGACCATACAATTAAATCAGGGCCTAAATAATTCATATAAGGTCCATCCTGGCCAAAAGGGGTAATAGAGGTCATGATCAATTTAGGATTTATCTTAATTAAATCTTGATAACTTAATCCTTTTGATTTCAAATATCCTGGCTGAAATGAATCAAATAAAAAATCTGTATCTATAATTAATTTTTTGAATAAATCTATATCTTTGGGATTTTCTAAATCCAAGGTTATACCACGTTTATTAGCATTTAAGTAATGCCATTCATAGCTACTATCTATATGTGGTTTATCATTGATAAAAGGGCCTCTAAAACGACTTATATCCCCATTTGGGGGTTCTATTTTTATAACGTCAGCACCTAAATCAGCAAAGATTTTACCGGATAAACTACAGGCACCTTGCGTAATATCTAATACTTTATATGGAGATAGCATACTTGCTTTTTGATACGTCATGAGATTTCAAAATAAAATTTAAAATTAACAATTACACACCTGATTAATATAAAAAAAACATCGTTGAAATACTACTATTTCAACGATGTTATTAAGCTTTAATGATAAAAATCTAAAAAATATTAATTTTCGGCTTCAAATTTTACAGTGGGTAGCCATTCTAACCATTTTGGCATATACCAATTATATTCACCTAGCAATTTCATACTTGCTGGTACTAGAATGATTCGAATAATCGTTGAGTCAAGTAATATAGCAACAAGTAATCCAAAACCAATTTGTTGCATCATTAACATCTCACCTAATGCAAATCCTCCAAAAACTGCAACCATTATCAGTCCAGCCCCAGTGATTATGGTAGCTGTAGAGCTTAACCCATACGAAACAGCAAGAGTGTTATCTTTTGTTTTATTATAGAATTCTTTAACTCTGCTCAGTAAAAAAACATGATAATCCATTGATAATCCAAAGACTACACAGAATAAAAACAATGGAATCCATGCTTCAATAATATCAGTCTGTTGAAAACCAAAAATTTCATTACCAAATCCCTTTTGAAATACCAAAACAAGTAATCCATAAGCCACACCAACTGAAAGTAGATTCATAAGAACAGCCTTAATAGGTATTACTATCGATCTGAATGTCATCATTAGTAATATGAAACTTAATGTTAAAACTAATGCAAAAACATATGGAGTAAACTCATCAACCATTTGATAAAAATCAGCATAAAAAGCGTGATCTCCACTTACATAGATAGAGGATTCAATCCCAGAAAATGCCTCAGGAACAATTGAGTCACGTAGTCTTTTAACGGTATTTTCGGATTGACTACTACCAACTACAGATGCTGTGGCAATTCTGATTAAAGCTACATCATTAGTTTCATTAATTTGAGGAGTTCCAAGAATACCAATCAAATCTGGATCGTTTTGTACTAGCGGGGTTAATAATTCGACAGAAGTATTTAAAGCTTCTGTAGTGAACTTCCCAGAAACAACAATATCTTGGGTTGAAATAGAACCATATGAGAATTCTTCACTTAAAACATTATACGCTTTTACAATATCCATATCTTCTGGCATTGTATCTATGCCATTAGCTCCAGTTACAAGTGAAGTTGTTTGCATTGAAATTGGAACAAGCACTATTAAAACAACAATTAAACTGATTATTGGAAATCTCATTACAAAACCTGCAAATCTCACCCAGAGGTTTGAAGAACTAGTAATATCAACACTTTGTGAAGCTTTACTATTCAAAAAAGGCACTTTTAGTGAGTTTAATTTATCTCCAAGCAAACCAATTATTGCTGGCAAAAGCGTAAGACTAATCATAATAGAAACTACAACTACAATTAGAGCTCCTATACCCAAGCTTACAAACACCAGAGTTGGTACGATTACGATACCTAGTAAAGCAAGCATTACAGTTATACCACTAATTACCACGGAACGAGTAGCTGTTGATGCAGTTCTTCTAACAGCTTCAATCTTATCAAAATCTTGATTTCGTTCCTCTCGATATCTGGAAATAATAAACAAGGTATAATCTATCCCGACAGCAAGACCTATCATCGTAACCATATTAGTAATGAAAAATGACAACTGATATACGTTACCAATAATTGCTACAAATCCAGTAGCTACTACAATGCCTAAAAGAGCTAATATAAGGGGCAGGACACCTGCTACTAATCCTCCAAATACCAAAATCAAAATTACTAATGCAACAGAGCCACCAATAGATTCACCACGAATCAAATCTTCTTCTGAGAGTTCATTCGAAGCAGAAGCAATTGATGCTTCACCTAATATTAAGACTTCAAAGCTTGATTCTTTATTATAGTTGTTAACAATTTCTAAAACTTTGGGGATATTTTTTATACCTGCATCAACACTATTAGCCATAGTCAAACCGATCAAAGTGGCATCTTGGTTTTTGGAGACTGATTGAGGATCCTGTGTTTGATAATAGCTGTAATTATTTTTAATAATATCAGTACCTAAATTGGTTAAACCTGTTTGAATGGATGAAACTAAATTTTGAAATTCAGGATCATCTACCTTGAAAGTATCTGACTTAATAACAATTAATTCGTTAGCTAGTCTGGGCCCTGTCAAATCAATTAAGGCCTGTTGTCCTTTTTTGGATTCTGGATCTGTAATAAAAGTAAATTCAGTAGTTAAACCATCTTCTAAAAATGAAAAATTCAAGTAAATCGATAAAGTAAAAATAAGTAACCATGAAAAGATTACCTTGAGAGGGTTTTGAGCACAATAGACAGCTAATTTTTCCATTTAAATAAGGCCTCCAAAAAAATGTTAACAACTCAAACAATTGTATAATATACAAAACAGTATATCAATATATTAACAAATTATGTTGTTTATTTCCAACAAGTTAACAAAATATTCACAATTTAAAACTCATTTTAAATGCTAGCAAACATGAATATAAAGGTATATAATCCCGTATGTAAATGCAACCTTGAAGAATGGGGATGATATGAGAGCTGCTCAACTGACAAGTCCAAAAACTTTAGAAATTATTGAAACAGAAGTTCCTACTCCAAAAGAAAATGAAATTTTGGTTAAATTGGAAACTATTTCTGTATGCGGGAGTGACTTGAGAAAATATGATACTGTACTTCCCGAAGAAGAATATCCATTAGAAATTGGAAAACCAAATCATGAGTGTATAGGAATAGTTGTTGAAAGCAAATCAAACCTATACAAAGAGGGTGATAGGGTAATTGTTCTTGCCTCAAAATCTGATGGTCTCAAAGAATACATGACAGAACATGAAACAAATGCAGTTTTGGTACCAAATTATGGAGATCCTGCAGTATGGTTGATGTGCCAACCAATGGGGACAGTCTTATTCTCGTGTCAAGAGACAGGATCATTCCTAGGTAAAAACGTTGCTATATTAGGCCAGGGTCCGATTGGTTTAAATTTTACAAGTTTAGTAGCTGCTGGTGGAGCAAAAAATGTAATTACGACCGACTTACTCGATAACAGGCTAGAAATTTCAAGAAATATTGGCGCAACTCATACCATAAACCCTAGCAAATCAAACCCTCTTGAAGTCGTGGAAGAAATAACTAATGGTGAATTAGTCGATATTGTTATAGAGGCGGCTGGTGAAGAATCTACTCTAAATCAGTGTTTTGATCTAGTAAAAAGACAAGGATTTGTGACTTTATTTGGGGTTCAATGGAACGAAAATTTAAATTTAGAGATAGGGACTATGTTTGATAAACAAATCAAACTTATAGCCACATCAAGTGCTAGAAGCGGTAGAAGAAATATTGCCGTAGAACAAACCATAAGCCTTGTTGACCAAAATCGCCTAACACTTGATCATTTAATTACCCACAGAAAAACTTTTGAGGATGTTCAAGAAGCATATGATATGTATAGTGATAAGACAGATAACTGTCTAAAAGTGGTCATGGAGTTTTAGAGAGAATTATGAAGAATTTCTTAGATGGTATTAGAGTTCTGGATTTTACACAGTACATTTCTGGCCCTTATTGCACCAAACTATTTGCAACATTAGGAGCGGAAGTCCTAAAAATAGAAAAACCAAAAACTGGTGATCCACTAAGGTATCAACCGCCATTTGCCAATAATACTAACTCATCCGAAACAGGCGCATGGTTTTTGTATCTCAACACATCAAAAAAAAGTATTTGCATAGATTTAAAAACTCCTGAAGGAAGAGACACAATACTTAAATTAATCCCTAACATCGATTTAGTTGTTGAAAATTTTTCTCCAGGCACTATGAAAAACCTAGGGCTTGATTATTCAACTTTGTCCTCAATCAATCCTGCAATAGTGATGACATCTATTTCAAATTATGGACAAAATGGACCTTACTCCGCTTGGAAAGCTACCGAGCTTAACTTGTATGCTTCGGGTGGATTAATGAAGATAACAGGAGAACCAGATAATTACCCATTAAAAGAAGGAGCACCCTTGGCCCAATTGGGTTGTGGACAAAATGCCTTTGTAGCAAGCTTAGGTGCTACGATGTTCGCTGAAGATACTGGTGTCGGTCAATATATTGATATTTCGATTGCAGAGTATGGGACTAATGTTATGGAAAATGCATTTATGCAATACAGTTACTCTGGAGTTGAATACACAAGAGTGGGCAATAGAGGATACGGAAGAGCTGCATGGGGTATTTATCCCTGTGCCGACGGATTTGTAGGCATTATTTCAGGTCCTGATCATCGTTGGCCTGAATTTGCTTCTATTATGGAAAGAGAAGAATTATCAGACCCCAAATATGGAACACGAAGTGGTCGACTAGAATATGCTGATGAAATTGATGCATTAATGCTACCTTGGTTAATCGAAAACAAAAAAGAAGATATCTTTAAAGCAGGACAGGAACACGGTCTGGGATTTGCATATGTTTCAACCATTAGCGACATACTCGAAATGGAACAACTTGTTGATAGAAGTTACTTTATTGAAATCGAACATCCTATTGCTGGTAATCTGTTGTATCCAGGTATGCCTATAAAGACCGACTTAGAAAAATGGGTATACTCAAGGTCTCCTCTCATGGGAGAAGATACAAAAAACACATTAAGCAAATATACATCAATGCAAGAACAAGATATCGAAGACGGAATAAATAAAGGGTATCTACAATGACTATAAATATGCCATTAAAAAATCTTAGAGTTTTAGACTTATCACGTATTTGGGCTGGCCCATACGCTACAAAACTACTTTCGGATTTGGGCGCAGAGGTAATTAAATTAGAATCTTTGCGTGTCTATGATAGCCATAGAGGTCCAGTTAATCCTAATCCTGGAATAGTTTCATATCCTGATGCTGATCCTGGAGAAAACCCATGGAACAGAAATGGTTGGTTTAATTGCCTACACATGAATAAATATGGCATAACCTTGGAACTAACTACCCCACAGGGTAAAGAAACTTTCGAAAAGTTACTTTCCATTTCTGATGTAATAGTTGAAAATTTCCGACAAGGTAGCCTGGAACGATTAGGCTATCCTTATGAAATAATTAGATCTATTCGGCCTGATATAATTTATGCGTCAATGCCAGCTTTTGGAAATACGGGGCCTTGGAAAAAATATTTAGCCTATGGTATAGGGCAAGAACAATTATCTGGAATGGCACATATGACAGGATATGATAATGAAGGTCCTATAAAATCTGGTATAAACCATGGAGACCCTATAACTGGATCTCATGCAGCAGGGGTGATACTAGCTGCACTTAGATACAGAAAACATACTGGTGAAGGTATGTATTTAGACGTATCTCAGCAAGAATCAGCCGTATCTCTTATTGGAGGAGAGTTATTGAAGTATCAAGTTGGTAATGAGGAACCAATTCGAATCGGTAATAAATCAAACATATATTGTCCACATAATGTATACCCTTCCAAAGGGGATGATGAATGGATAACAATTGCCGTAACAGATAATAATCAATGGAAAATGCTACTTACTAAAATAAATTCTAAAGAATTAGATAAATATTCTTCTTATGATTTTACTTCAAGAAAAGTTAATGAATCAGAAATTGATAAAATTATCTCGGATTGGTCTATAAATTATGACAAATATGAATTAACCCATATTTTACAATCTTTAGGCATTCCTTCAGCACCAGTTATGGGAGCTCCAGACCTTTTTACCGACCCTCATTATATACATAGAGAAACATTTGAAACAGTAAAGCATGCCGAAGCTGGTGAACACATATACCCAGGTATCCCATGGAAAATGTCTCAAACACAAAACGAAATCAAATCAGCATCACCACTGTTAGGAGAACATCACGAACAAATATATGGTGACCTCCTAGGTCTATCAAAAAAACAACTAGCAGAACTTTTAGATTCAGGTACGATTGGATACAAACCAACAGGTTCTAGAATCTTTTAATTTAATTAATTTATCCGAAAGGGGAAAAATAAATGTCAGATGAAGTACTATATAAGGTTGAAAACGGTATTGCGTTTATTACACTTAATAGGCCAGATAAACTCAATGCAATAAATCCAGAGATGCGCGAAATGCTATGGGACGCTTTCCAAGACGTAAAACATAATTCTAATGTAAGATGTGCAATTGTTACTGGTAACGGCAAAGCATTTTCTACAGGACATGATCTAGTTGCAATGGCTAATGCTAGAGCAAATGAAGGACCTTCAACAGGAGACTTATATGTTGTTCAATCAAATATATGGAAACCTATAATTAGTGCTATAAACGGTATTTGTTTGGCACAAGGTTGTGGTATCGCGCTAGGTAGCGACATTCGAATTGCTTCTAAAGAAGCTCAATTTGGTTGGCCTCAAGCTAAGAGAGGTATATCTTCCGTTAGTGGTCCTGCATTATTATCACAAGTTGTACCAAGAAATATCGCGTTTGAAATCCTTTTTACTGGAGACTTTTTATCAGCCGAAAAAGCTTTAGAGTTGATGCTTGTAAATCATGTAGTAGAACCAGATCAAGTATTACCAACAGCTATTGCGCTTGCTGAAAAAATTAATGCTAATGCTCCTTTATCCCTAGCTGCTATAAAAGAAGCATCAGTAAATGGGGCTGCCATGGATCTGGAAAGAAGAGTAGCTTATGCACAATTAAAACGCGATAATGTACTAAATTCAGAAGATGCAAAAGAAGGGGTAAAAGCATTCGCTGAAAAAAGACAACCTGTATGGAAGGGTAAATAACAATATTAAAGGAGAGGTCTAATGGGCGCTACAGATACATTAGTAAAATTTATTCATAAAACTGAATTATCTGACATTCCACAAGAAGCTATCGATATTACTAAAAAGCATATTATCGACTGGTTTGCCACAGCTATTGCTGGGTCAAATGAGGAAGCAGGAGCAATTCTTCATGATTATGCCAATGAAATAAGTGGTAGCAATCATGCAAATATCATTGGGACTGCAACTAAGGCTTCAGCTGACAATGCTGCTTTTATCAATGGATCTTTAGGGCATCTTCTAGACTATGATGATATGGGTTTTTCTCACCCCACAACCTGTATTTTACCTGGATTACTTGCTTTAGCTGACAAAAATAATATAAGTGGCGAAAAAGTATTACTGTCATTGATTTTGGGGTACGAAGTGTTTGAAAAACTTTCATTTTCAGCTAGACCTTATGAAGGTTCTCTTAGAAAGCGAGGCTACCATCCTACATCCCTATACGGGACAATGGCGGGTGCAGCTGCCTGTGCAAAACTATTAGGGTTAAATGTTGAACAAACTAAAAGATCTTTAGGAATTGCAGGAAGTATGGCTTCTGGGTTAAGTCAAAATTTTGGAACTTGGGTAAAAGGAATGCATGGAGGTAATTCGTCAAGAGCAGGAGTTGTGTCAGCGACTTTGGCAAGTAAGGGATATTATGCTGACGAAGAAATAATAGAAGGAGACCATGGTTTTTTTCATGCAATACACATTCAAGGAAACTATGATTTAGAAAAAGTCACTGAAAACTTAGGTAGTCCATGGGCGATTATTTCACCAGGTCTTAGTGTTAAACAATATCCATGCTGTGGTGGTAATCACAGAGCTTTAGACGCAGCACTATCTATAATTAAAGAAAATAATCTTTCATACGAACAAATTGAAACGTTAACAGCCCAATGCCACCCAGATTTAATCAATTTATTGAGATTTATGAAACCAACAAAAGGTTTTAACGGCAAATTCAGTCTAGATTATAATATGGCAGCAGCTATAGTTTACGGCGAAGTAAAAATTCACACATTCAGTGATGAAATAGCTAGTGATCCACGTATGAGAGAGGCTATGGAGTCAAAAATCATTATTGAACAACACCCTGAATGGACGCATGAACAAACATCACAAGGAACACCCATAATAATCAAAACTACTGATGGTAAAGAGTTTTCAAAGAGCATTGCTATACAAAATTGGCATCCTACAAAACCAATATCAAATAATGAAGTAGAAGAAAAATTTCGTTATTGTGCAGAAAATAGCAAATTGCCTCAACACAATGTAGAAAAAATTATAGAAACAATTTGGAATTTAGAAGAATGCAATGATATTAATTCATTAACTTCACTTTGCACATTCTAGTTGGGCAGCGATTAAATGAACACAAAAATTGAATTTGGAATGAGTTTATCTGGAGGACCAGAAGATATAATTCAAGAAGCAAAACGAGTTGAAAATCTCGGGTTTGAGTATATCTCTGGAGGAGAACATTTTATGCGAGGGTCCCCTCCGAGCTCAACAAATTCTATTTTAACAGCACTGGCTGTTGCTGCAGGAGCAACAGAAAAAGTAAGACTTCTCTCTGCAATTCTTTTGCTACCATTTTACAACCCATTACTTTTAGCAAAATTT
This sequence comes from uncultured Dehalococcoidia bacterium, assembly GCA_964404955.1. Classification (GTDB taxonomy): domain Bacteria; phylum Chloroflexota; class Dehalococcoidia; order Lucifugimonadales; family UBA6952; genus UBA6952. The sequence goes on along the minus strand of CAYOMB010000023.1, from coordinate 1,438 downwards.
ACTACAACTTTAGATATTGCTTCAAACGGGAGATTGACCTTGGGAATAGGGGTAGGAGGAGAATTCCCTGTAGAGTTTGAGGCCGCCGGTATTAATGTAAAACACAGAGGTAGCCTCAGCAATGAAATACTTCAAATACTCCGTGATTTATGGACTAAAGAAAATACTACATTCAATGGCAAACACTTTAATTTAAATGAAGTAAGTATTAATCCTTTACCTTGCCAAAAACCACACCCACCAATTTGGGTAGCCGGAAGGCGAACACCAGCAATGAAAAGAGCAGTCAAATATGGTACAGGTTGGTTTCCATATTATTATAGTCCAGAAATGTATGAATCTAGTGTTAATGAAATACATCAGATCGCTAATCAAGAAAAAATCGATATTAGTAATTTTGAATGGGGATTTATGCCCTTTATATCAATCCATAATAATTATGAAGAAGCTACTAAAGTTGCAGCTGAGGCACTTGGGGGAAGATATTTATACGATGGAGACTTCGCAAATATTGTTAAAAAATACTGTATCCTTGGATCACCAAAACAATGTATAGATAAAATACAAGAATACATAGATGCCGGAGCAAAAAAAATAATCTTCAATATATCATCAACGTCTGGTGTTAAGGATAAAATAAATCAATCAGAAATTATTGCAAAAGAAATAATACCTGAAATAAATAATATAAATAAATAATCGAGGGGAAAATTGGAAGTAAAAATAAACAAAGAAAGATTAATAGAAACATTTATTGATTTAGTTAAAATCGATAGTCCTTCAGGTGAAGAAAAAGAAGTAGGGATATACCTAGAAAAAAGATTAAAAGCTATGGGATTTGAAGTCAAATTTGACTCTTACGGTAATTTAATAGCATCAGAACCTGGGAAAAACCATATGCTTTTATCATGTCATATGGATACTGTTGAGCCAGGCAGAGGTATTCAGCCAATTATTGAAGGCAACAAAATTACTTCTGATGGCACAACAATACTTGGAGGTGATGCTAAAGCAGGAGTAGCAGCTATTCTTGAAGGTCTACAAACTGCATACGATAATGGTATTGATAGAATAGATCTACAGCCAGTATTTACTAGGGAAGAAGAAATTGGACTTGTTGGGGCACAAAATGTCGATTTCAACCTTATTATAGGGACACACGGAGTAGTGTTTGATGGGAATGGCTCAGTAAGTCGTGTTTTTACAGCAAGCCCTACATATATTGGCTTTAACATTTCTGTAAAAGGCAGAGCAGCTCATGCAGGAGTTGAACCCGAAAAAGGTTTATCAGCGATTAGGATAGCATCAGAATTAATCACGAACCTTGAACAAGGAAGACTAGATGAAGAAACAACCTTTAATATAGGTAAAATTGAAGGTGGGACTGTAAGAAATGCAGTTCCTGAAAATACTCAAATCGAAGGTGAATTCCGGAGCC
>CAYOMB010000022.1:11216-12922 GCA_964404955.1 uncultured Dehalococcoidia bacterium | reverse complement strand
GGAAAAACCTATTCACTAACTGAATTAGGAGAAGGAGAAGTAGTTATATCAGGTGCACTTGCATCCAAAATAGACGCTAAAGTGGGGGATACATTAAATATTGTAACACCAAATGCAAAATATCCTTATTTGATAACAGTTGTTGCTGCTAGAGGAAACCTTGCTGCCTCTGATCCAAGAGTCCTTATGAACATATCAGAGCTCCAAACTATACTAAACAGACCTGGTCAGTTTAATAATATCTCAATTTCTACATCTGGAACTCAAGATGAAGGTATACAAAGGTCAAAGGAATTGACTGATAAACTTTATTTAGATTTTTCAGATAGAGAAATGGCTACTGATATTTTTAATATTCTTTCAACAACAGTAGTAATTGATTCTCTGAATGCATATATATTGAATAATGAAAATTTACCTCAGAGTATAAAAGATGATATGGATACTTTATCCGTAGAACTAAGTTCAGGCACAATGAGTGATGAATTTATTAAATTAATTGGAGATCAAACTAATCGTGGGTTAGTTTTAGGTGCCTTAGAAGATGCAAAGTTAACTAATGAAATACAGTCTGTTGGACCATTATTATATACATTTCAAGATTATAATGTAGACCCTATAAAGTATAGATTAAATGAATTAGCAAATACTGTTGGAACATCTATAACAACATTTTTTAGTATTTTTGGAACTTATTCTATAACGGTTGGTTTATTATTAATATTTTTAGTATTTATTCTACTTGCAGCTTCTCGAAGTACTGAAATGGGGATATCCCGAGCTATAGGTATGAAAAGAACTCATCTCACTCAGATGTTTACCTTTGAAGGTACAGCCTATGCTTTAGCTGCAGCATCTCTTGGTACTCTTATCGGAGTGCTTGCAAGTTATTCCTTAGTATCAATTGGATTATCAGCACTTAGTAGTGAGGATGACGGATTTGTCATCAAATATTCTTTAAATATGAGAGCACTAGCATTAGCATTTTCATCTGGAATGTTATTAACCTTTATCACAGTGGTTATATCCTCTTACCGTGTCAGCAAACTTAATATTGTTGTTGCTATCAGGAATTTACCTGAACAGTTTGCAAAAGATAAGCAGGTACCAATCAAAGTTTTATTTTTGAGTTCAATTAAATGGTTACTAGGACCAATATATCTTGTAGCTATTATGATTAGTGATAAGAGAAAACTTACGATAAGTAATGTTATTTTGGGTTTGATTTGGGTTGGATTAATCGTATCGATTTTTGTTGTACCAGATCAAACAGTTCAAAATGCCATTTCTATCTGGTTTTTAGTTACATTATGGAAATTAATTACTATTATATTGAGGTTCTTTAAAACTGGTTGGCCACTATTAATTCTAGGACCAATTGTACTGTTTACAGTTTTTGGATTAGAAGATGCACCTGTATATAAAGATGCAGCATTATTCGGTTCAGGAGTAAGTTTGACCTTACTTGGTATAGGTTTGACCTTAAGATGGATGTTAAATTACACTTCTCTTCTCCCTAGAGTTATAGATAGGTTAGCAGCAAGTATTACTGGTTTAACCTTGGCAATCTTTTGGGGTATGCCATTTGATACCTTGGAGGGTATAACTGGAAAATTGGAAGATTCTCCACTTACATTTGTATTGCCAGGTCTTTGGTTAGTTGTTTCAGTCATGACGGTTATTATGTACAATGCTGAAATTATAGT
>CAYOMB010000022.1:5573-11116 GCA_964404955.1 uncultured Dehalococcoidia bacterium | reverse complement strand
ACAGCAAATCAGGGAGGTCCTGGCGCACAGTCTTCAGATTCTTTTAGATTAGATGGTGTAGAAGCTACAGAGCAAGGAGAAATGACAAGTCAATTTATTGAATTGCAATTGCCATTAGGGCAAGGGGTTTATGGAGAAATTGTTACACGTAAAATAATTGGTGTCGTAGATCCTATAGCTGGTGGACTAGATGGATTTGAAGGGCAAGGCCGATCAGCTATTTATACAAATACTGATTTGGTGAAAGAAATCTCACCAATTGATATTACCCCTAATGTCTATCGTTTTAAATTAACTGATCCCACTCAGGATGAGGAAATAGCAAGAAAACTTGAAACTGTTTTCTTAGAAAACTCTATGCAAGCAACTGCTATTGTCACACAACTTGCTGATCAACGTGCACAAGATGATGCATTCAATCTTCTTTTTCAAGGTTTTCAGGGTTTGGGTTTGATAGTTGGTGTAGCAGCCCTAGGTGTTATCTCTTTCAGGGCTGTTGTCGAACGTCGAAGAGTTATTGGTATGATGAAAGCAATGGGGTATTCCCGAAGAATGATACAGTTTCAATTTTTACTTGAATCTGCAGTTATAGCCATATTAGGATCTATTGTTGGTATTGGCTTAGGGACTCTTGTTTCATGGAATATAGTTGAAGAAATTAGAAAAACTGTCGAAGACCTAACATTTGAAATGCCATGGATTAACCTTATTGGAATAACTTCAATCACTGTCCTATTTGCCCTGATAGCTACATGGGTTCCTGCAATACAAGCTTCAAGAATATACCCTGCTGAAGCTTTAACTTATGAATAGATTATTTAGGTTGGTTTTGTAGCAGAAATTTCTGTAATTTTGGATTGATGATATACACACAATATGGATTCATAGGATTATTTGCAAAGTAATCTTGATGATAATCCTCTCCGTTATAAAACACATCGATCTTAGATATTTCAGTTACGATTGGCGCATCAAATATCTGATTCTCAGTAAGCATTTTAATTTTATCGTTTGCAATACTCTTTTGGTTATCATTATGATAAAAGATTTCTGATCTATATTGAGTACCGGTGTCTGGCCCTTGTTTATTCAAAGTTGTTGGATCATGAATATCGAAAAATATATCTAAAATATTAGAATAGCTTATTTCTTTGGGATCATACTCTATTTGTACAACTTCAGCATGTCCTGTATTACCGCTACAAACTTCTTCATACGTGGGATTAATCGTTTGACCTCCAGTATAACCTGATATGACTTTATTTATGCCTTTGACTCTTAGATATATAGTCTCTATACACCAAAAGCACCCTCCACCTAGTGTAGCTAATTCTGTTTGATTGTTATTATTTTGTCCGACCATGATTAAATCCTGAAAATTGTTTAAGTATTTTTTGTAGTATAATAAAGTAGTTAAGAGCTTGCAATAAATTTATAAGGCTGATTTATGACCCTCAATAAAAACCAGTATGAAGTTATCATTATTGGAGGCGGAATTGTTGGATGTGCTACATCCTATTTTTTAGCTAAACAAGGTATCCGTTCCCTGATTTTAGAAAGAGATACTGTTGCAGGTCATGCATCAGGATTTGCTTTAGGAGGACTAAACCCCTTAGGAGGGTTTGGTATACCTGGTCCACTTAGTGAATTTAGTTTAGAATCTTTTGCCCTTCATACTTCTATTCATCCAGAATTGTTTGAAAATACTGGAGTGGATACAGAATATGATAGTCATTTGCATATTACCTTGGCTATGTCTGAAAAGGAATCAGATGTAATAAAAAGTAAATTACAATGGCAACAAAGTGTTAAAGATTTTAATGTTGAGTGGAAATCAAAAGAAGATATTTTAGCGATTGAACCTAGGATTTCCCCTCAAATTATCGGAGGATCAATAATACAAAATGTTGCAACTGTAGATCCATATAAAACTACGCTAGCTTTTTTAATGGGAGCAGAAAAACTCGGTTCTCAAATTAAATATACAGAAGTTATCTCGGTGAATTTAGAAAAAGAAGGTCACTATAGAATAAAAACAAAGTCAGATAATTTTATTGCCCAGAAAGTTATTTTTGCTATGGGGCCATGGACTCAATTTTCAAAAGAATGGATTGGACTAGATATTCCGGTTGAACCTTTACGGGGCCAAATATTGAAAATGAATATAGAAGGTCCGCCATTAACATATGTTTCTTGGGGTTCCAATTATATTGTAACGAAATCTGACGATTTAATTTGGTTAGGTACTACGGAAGAACGTGTTGGATTTGATGAAAAAACTACTAATGAAGCAAGAAAAACAATGCTTGATTCAGTTCTATCTGTTTTCCCTTATTTATTAGATGCCCAAATTGTTGGGCATACGGCTTGTTTAAGACCCTTAAGCCTTGATGGATTACCAATTTTAGGAGCTACCGATCAATCTGAAAATCTGATTATTTCAACAGGTGGAGGTCGAAAAGGTATTTTATACGGTCCACTTATGGCGAAATTAACCTCAGCATTGATCACTGGTTCGGATATAGATATTGATATATCTATGCTTAGTCCAAATAGGATTTTTGAATATTCTAAAGAATCAGATAACGATCCCTTTAGATTTTAATTAAATCAAACAAAAGCTCTCCTATTTGAAAAATCCTGTTCCTCACTGGTAATAAATTCCAATAATGCAGCTTGACCATTTTCAGTAGCAGATTTAGCTCTCATGAAGGCATTTTGTATATCTTCTGGGTCAGTTACTTTTTCAGCCCATCCATCCATTGCTTTTGCAAGGGCTGTGTAATCTCCTTTGAGATCTCGAGTGTTATATATATCATGTGAACCTTGCATGTTGTTTATCTCAATAGCCATTGTATTGTTATTAAACACAACTGTAAGAGTTGGAATATCAGATCTAACTGCAGTTTCAAAATCTAAACCAATCATTCCAAACGCAGCGTCACCCATAAAATTCACACAGAATTTTTCAGGTTCTGCCAGCTTAGCACCAATATTTAATCCGAGTCCTGTACCCAATCCATGAGATTTACCCCATCCAATATAAGTTCTTGGGCCATCTGATTTGTAAAATGGCATTATTTGATCACGAGGGCTACCTGAGTCATGTGTCACAATCGTTTTACTAGGATCAGTTACTTGCATAAATTCATTAATAACGCGGTATGGTGTCATAGGGACTTCTTTCGAATTCAGTTTATGCTCCCATTTTTTTAACCATTCTGTTTTAAGTACATTTATATTGTTTACAGTGTCATTGTATTTGTCTTTATTTGTATGTTTTTGTAAGTCTTTGATCGCATCAATTAATTGTCGTAATACTAATTTACAGTCACCAATCACAGCATTTTTTATATCGTAACTTTTTGAGATATCTCTAGGGTCATTTGTTATCTGTAACAATGTTTTCCCTTGAGGAATTGTTGTTGTCATACCATGTTTTGTAAAGCTTGTTCCAATTCCTAGGACTACATCAGATGTGTCAATATAATGATAAACCGCATCATTCATGACTCCTGATGAGCTACCAAGTGATAAAGGGTGAATTTCAGAAAATGCACTTTTACCAGCCATAGTAGTAGTTACTGCAATTCCTGATAGTTCCGCTAATTCCTGTAGTTCATACGTTGCTTCTGAATACAAAACACCCTGACCAGCATATATAACTGGATTTTTAGCACCTAAAAGTATTTTAGCTATTTTATCAACATCAGATGGATTTCCTTGTGAGATTATGGACGGAGTGGTTGAGTAACCTTTTAATAATTCAGCAGAGACTTCGGCTTCTCCAACATCAGTTGGTATTTCTACAAGCACTGGGCCGGGCCTACCCATCCGAATATTGGCAAATGCTCTACGCATTGTTTCAACGACTTTATTAGGATAATTGATTTGTTCTGCATATTTTGTGATTGTTGCAAAACTTTCAATAGAACTAAAGTTGGGGAATATTCTATCTCGATCTGTAGGATGCCCTAACGGTAGTAATAACATTGGCACTGAATCAGAATATGCTGTAGCTATACCCGCATAAGCATTTTCAGCGCCAGGACCATATTGCATTGCAAATACACCTAATGGAGATCCATTATTTACTCTAGAAAACCCATCTGCAATACCTACTCCTGCACGTTCTTGACGACAAATTATAGGTTTTATACCTATTTTTGCAGCTGATTCAATCATATTTGTTGTCGGGAATGCTGAAAGATAATTTATACCTTCAATTTTTAATATTTCTGCAATTATATCTAAAGTTTTCATTGCTTAACTCCTTTATATGAGTCATATTTTTAAAACAATACTAGTAGTATTTCGTTGATAAATCTAGTAACTTTTTGTTACAGTTTTGGCAATATTAAAAAATATATATAAGGTGAAAAAATGAAACAGCCTGTAATAATAGATTGTGATCCTGGAACTGATGATGCAATAGCGCTATTTTTGGCATTGAACAACCCAGATTGGGATATACTCGGCATTACGATTACTGGAGGTAATGCTTCTTTGACAGATTGTGTAAAAAACGCGATGTATTTATTGCATGCTACTAATAACACACATATTCCTATTATACCTGGTGCATCTAAAGCGATTAATAGAGAATTTCGATACGGATATGATTATCATGGCCTTAATGGAATGGGTATAGATACAGACGGGTATGAAATAGATTTACAATTGGATGCTATTAGTTTCATAACTTCTCAAATAGAAAACTCTGTTTCCCCAGTTAAAATTATAGCTTTGGGTCCGTTGACTAACATGGCCAAAGCATTTACAAATAATCAAAATTTACTAAAGAACGTTAATGAAATAATTGTTATGGGAGGTGCTTTTGGTAAAGGCAATATCACACCTTATTCAGAGTTCAATTTTTTTAATGATCCCGAAGCAGCTAGCATAGTACTAAATTTAAAAAAAAATATTACACTAATCACATTAAATTCCTTAGAAAATGTTTTTTTAAATAGAGAGCAATGTAAGCTTTTGATGACCAAAAGTGTATATGGGAAAGTAACTGATATAATATTGACCAGATGGTTTAAATTTAGAGGAGAATTAAGTGATAGAGGGTATGAGCCTTGCGATGTTATTGCGGTTGCGGTGGCTATGAGCCCAGATATTTGTGAATATGAACAGGGTTCTGTAAATATTAGTTGTAGTTATGATGATCATGCAGGAGCATCAGAATTTACTATTGGGCAAGGCGAAGTTAAACATGCAATTAATATAAATTCTGATAGATTTATAAAATTGATTCGTGATTCATTTTCGGACTAACTTACCAGATGATCCTTAACAACTTTTTCATCTAGTTCAACACCTAAACCAGGACCTTTTGGAATTTGAATAAATCCATCTTTAAACTCTATAGGTTCTTTGAATATTTTTTTATGTAATGGACCTTGATTTGCTTCAGTTATCATAAAATTTGGCGAACATGCAGCTACTTGTAATGCAGCAGCTGCTGCTATAGGACCGCAGTACATATGTGGCGCAATAACGGCATAACTGGCTTCAGCCATACCTGCAACTTTTTT
>CAYOMB010000022.1:0-5473 GCA_964404955.1 uncultured Dehalococcoidia bacterium | reverse complement strand
TCTAATTCATTACCTACTGCAGATCGGATACTTTTAAATATGTTTTCACAATAAGTGATTTCAGGTAATCCAATATCTCTTGCTGGACCTTGAATTGGATGAAAAGGATCAAATTTACAAGCTGAGTTACCATCTTTTAATAGGTTTTCAGCAATTTTCCCAGCATTTTCTGGTTTTCCTTCTGGTATAGGTGGCATGTAAGCATATGCTCTCAATTTTTCCCAATATTTACCACCTAAGAGATTATAAATTGGTTGGTTAGTAGCTTTACCAACTATGTCCCAAAGTGCCATTTCTATTCCTGATAAAACCATTCCATAATGCATACTTGGTAATCTATAATCGTGACGACCTGCATACATGTCGTACCAAATCTTTTCGATATTAAATGGATCTTGACCTACAACAAAAGCCTCTACAGTTTCATGAACTAGTTTTATTTGAGATTGAAATGTATCCCATGTCATATCACCAGTGAAAGAGCTTCCAGTTACTTTTTCTCCAATACCAACAATTCCTTCATCCGTCATAAGTTCTAAAATCAGAAAGAATTTACCACCTACATACCATTTAATTGTTGGATCTCCACCACCAGATCTTTCTCCAGGTTCATTTTCAACTACATAGGTTTTTACGCCAGTAACCTTCATAATTATCTCCTTAATATATTATTGACAGGCAAAAACATTATAAACCATAGATTATTTGCAAAATATATAATTTTATTGTTTTTCTTTTAATAAGTTTATCGCTTTTATTCTATCTGAAATTGGAGGATGAGAATATTGAAAAAAAACTAATAGTGGGTGTGGTGATAAATTAGAAAGATTTTTTGCAGCTAATTTTTTTAACCCAGTAATCAAATTGTTTTTGTCTTTAGTTGTTTCTATTGACCATTTATCTGCTTCATACTCATTTTTTCTAGATATGAATTGTATAATTGGTGATAGTATTAAATTTATAGGGGTAAACAGCAAACCAAAAAATATTATACTCGCATAGATCGAAACTTCCTTCATATAAAAAGCTTCAAAAAGTAGACTGTTTTCAATAAATAATGATAGAAGAAAAAACATTACACCAGTATTAACTATACTTAATATTGTTGATGTTATTATATGTTTCTTTTTGCTATGGCCGACTTCATGAGCAATAACAGAAACAATTTCTTGTTCATTTAATTGATCAATTAAGGTGTCAAAAAGAGCTATACGTTTTGTTTTTCCAAAACCTGTAAAAAATGCATTGGAATGATTACTTCTTTTAGAACCATCAATTACAAAAATGTTGCCGAAAGTAAAATTAACAGATTTTGTATACTCAATAATTAAATTTCTCAATTCACTGTCTTTTAATGGTGTGAATTTATTAAAAATTGGCATTATCCAGACAGGTGCAATTATTTGAATGATTAGTGAAATAATTATGATAAATATCCAGGAATATAACCATGCAAATGCACCTGAATATTCAAAGAAAAATAAAATACCTCCAATGAGAGGTGCTCCAATAGCTATAGAAAGAATTAGACTTTTTACTGTATCTGTAAAGTAGGTGGATAGAGTCATTTTATTGAATCCAAATTTTTCTTCAATAACAAATGTCCCATATAAATCAAAGGGTAAGTTTAGTATCATACTTAGTCCACTTAATATGAATATAAAAAGAATTCCATTAATAATTTCATTTATTTCCAATGTTCGAATGATTTGATCTACAAAATTAAATCCACCACTAAACCAAAAAATCAACATAGCTATAATTTGTACAATATTAATTACTAAGGAAAACTTTGACCGTGTTAACGTATATTCTTGTGATTTTTTATATTCTGAAGAATCATATATATCTTCTAGCCCATTTGGTGGAGTGGTGTTGATAGAACGAATATTTAAAACTGTTAATATCGTATCGATAATAAATTCTAGAATAATTGCTATTAAAATAATCCAAAACAAAATATTCATTTAATAAAAACCTTCAATAAATTAATCAAAAGATTTAATAGATTTCACTGTAGTTTCATCTAAATTTTCAACTAAGCTTTTAACTAACGTTTTCGCTTTAGTAAAGTCATCAAGATCTATTATTCCATTGTGACTGTGTAAGTATCTTGTAGGAATCCCTATGTTAATTGCTGGTATACCCCCAAAAGATTTTTGGGCTGCAGCCCCATCTTCTCCATAGCCTGAAATTACAGAAAATTGAATTGGTATATTCAGTTTTTTTGCTGTATCAATACAAAAATCTCGAAGTTTTAAATTTGGTATCATTGAGCTGTCGTGTAGAAATATCGAAGGTCCAGCGCCCAGTTTCTCTTGAGCTAAATTTGGATTCATACCAGGGTAATCTCCTGCAACCCCTACTTCCAGATTGATATTTATATCTGGTGCAATAGTGTAACTGCTTGTAATAGCACCCCTTAGACCTACTTCCTCTTGTACTGTACATGAACCAAAAACATTATTAGGTAATTTTTTACTATTTAAAGAATTTAAAGTTTCAATAAGTAAAGCGACACCAACTCGATCATCCCATGACTTTCCTAGCAATATATTATCACTATTAAGGAATTCAAAAGAACTATCTGGGCTTATTGGATCACCCGGCAATATCCCTAGTCTTTCTTCAGCATCTTTTTTATTTTTTGCTCCGACATCGATGAAAAGATTATCTTTTGGAAATACTTGCTTACGTTCAGCTTCAGTCATCACATGTACTGTCTTGATCCCAGTTACCCCTTTAATATTCCCCGATTTAGTCATAATTACCCATCGTTGATTTACTATTGATTGATCTAGCCAACCACCCAATGTTTGAAATTTGATAAACCCTTCTTCAGTAATATATCTAACCATTAAACCTAATTCGTCCATATGAGCTGAGAGCATAACTTTAGGGGATTTATCATCTTTTTCAATTTTACAAATTAATGACCCCAATCCATCCGTATCAATACTAATTTCAGGATTTGTTATTTCTTCACGTATAATTTGTCTAATTTGACCTTCAAATCCAGTAGGACCATGACCATTTGTTAATTTTTCCAATAATTTTATAGTTTTGTTCATTTAGAACTCCTTGTAATAAAAAGTAAAAATTATTACATTTAGGTTTACATTTTATAGTTAATAAAATAACACATTATGGAAAAATTATATTGAATATTGCCATAATCTCAGGTAAGAAAGGTGATTATTGTGGATGAATTAAAAAACAGAGCCTTGATATTAAATTCTCGCCCCAATGGGTTTCCCGATGAATCTAACTTTAAATTGATTGAATTTGATATACCTGAAATAAACCTTGGAGAATTTATAGTGAAAATTCTTTGGTTGTCTGTTGATCCATATATGCGTGGTAGAATGAGTGACAAAAAATCATATGCCCCTTCTGTTGAAATTGGTGATGTTATGGTTGGGGGTGCTGTAGGTAAAATTATTTCAAGTCGAAATCTTGATTTTGAAGTAGGAGATTTAGTTGAGGGCCGATTTGGTTGGCAAGAATATGCTATTTCTAATGGAAGTAATGCAAGAAAATTATCAATAAATGAATCTGATGCATCTAAAGCTTTGGGTGTTTTAGGAATGCCCGGTCTAACTGCTTATTTTGGTTTGTTTCACTTAGGTAGACCTATACCGAATGAGACTGTTGTTATTTCTGCAGCTTCTGGAGCTGTTGGGGCTGTTGTCGGTCAATTAGCAAAAATGACTGGCTGTAAAGTAGTTGGTATTGTTGGCTCAGAAAGTAAGGCTTCATATATTACTGAAGAATTAAATTTTGACTTTGCAATTAATTATAAGAAAGAAGACGTTTATAATAAATTATTAGAACTTTGCCCAAATGGTATTGATATATACTTTGATAATGTCGGAGGACAAATTTTAGAAGCTGTGTTGGAAAACCTTGCATTTAGAGCCCGAATTGTTGTATGCGGGCAAATCGCTCAATATAATTTGCATAATGATGAAATTGCTCATGGAATAACAAATTTTAGGAATATACTTACTAATCAAGCAACTGTTGAGGGATTTATTGTAAGTAGATTCTCCCCAGATTTTCCTCAAGCACTCACATATTTAGAAAAGTTATTTGTTGAAGGTAATTTGAAATCTAAAGAGGATATTATACTAGAATTAGAGAATACTCCTGATGCACTATTAAGAGTATTAACAGGAAATAATTTTGGTAAGCAAATAGTGAAAATAGCACTGGAGACATAGGATGACAAGAGTAAAAGAAATTCGAGAAAATGAAGACGCTTCCGAAGATATACATTTAGTTCTGGATAAATTGAAAGAATCATACAATGGCCGTATTGTTGGTCCATATAGAGTTTTATTATATAAACCCTCACTAGCTGAAGTTGTATGTAATACTGCTGATCAAATTAGGAAAGAGACAACACTAGAGAGTGAAATAAGAGAATTAGTGACTATAATTGTTGCTCGTCAAATTGATTGTGTTTATGTATGGTCAGCTCATCAACCAGGTGCATTACAATCTGGAGTACCGATTGAAGTAATTGATTCAATAGAAAAAAAACATGAAATCAATTATAAATTATTATCTAATAGACAAAGAATAGCTGTAGATTTTACAAATGAATTAATTAAAAATAATAGGGTTAGTGATCAATTATTTGATGATGCACAAAAAACTTTTGGAATCGAAGGTGTTGTAGATTTAGCGTCGACTATAGGTCAATATTATATGCTTGGTTCTGTGTTAAATTCATTTGAAGTTGATCCAGATCCAGATAGACCTATCTTATCTATTTAATTGTAACGAAAGGGGAAAAAATTATGGCACAAGTATTTGGAAGTGGTGCGTTTACCTATGAACATGTGGAAGGATGGCCGCATATTCCTGCTGATATTACACTTTTAGAATGTCCTGGCGTAGGTATCGATTCCCAAGATAATGTTTTTTTATTAACTAGAGGTAAAGATCCGATTGTTGTTTTTGATAAAGAAGGAAACTTTATAAACACTTTTGGCAAAGGTTTATTTAGTGAAAATAGAACTCATGGATTATATGTCGCGCATGATGACACCTTACTTGTAGCTGACGATGGGATTCATACAATACAGAAAATTTCTTCATCAGGGGAAAGAATTATGGAGATTGGTGAGAGGAATAATCCTAAGCCAATTTGGAGTGGAGAACCTTTTAATAGACCTACCTCAGCTGCCATTAACCCGAGTAATGGGGATATTTATGTATCAGATGGCTATGGAAACTCAAGGATTCATGTCTATACAGGTAATGGAGATTATAAATTTTCATGGGGGAGTCCTGGAATAGATGCGGGTCAATTTATGAGACCTCACAACATTGCAGTTGATGAAAAAAGTAATATTTATGTTGTGGATAGAGAAGCACATAGAGTTCAAATATTCGATCAGCAAGGGAATTTCTTACGAATGTGGAATAATATACATCGACCTGACTCAATGGTTTTATGGCAAGA
>CAYOMB010000021.1:0-13281 GCA_964404955.1 uncultured Dehalococcoidia bacterium | reverse complement strand
CTTTTAAACCTAATCCTGCTCTATCATCTGGAGTTGGATAAATTCCTGAAGTTCTGTATGAATCTACACTTCCAGGGAATAATCTAGTTTTTGCAACTGGAGAAACTGCATTACATGTAACTCCATATCTTCCCATATCTCTCGCTATTGTTCTTGTCATACCAACAATACCTTCTGTAGCTGCAGAATAGTTTGACATACCTATCTCGCCCAAACCGGCATCAGAAGTTAAGTTTACTATGCGGCCATATCTCTGTTGTCGGAATAAAATACATGCATATTTTGAAGTAGTAAAATATGATTTTAGAGAATTTTGAATTACTGCTTCAAAATCTTCAGGTCTCATATTAAAAATCATTTCGTCTCTTCTAACACCAACACTATTGACCAATATATCTAATTGACCATAGGTATCTACTGCTTTCTGTACTATAGCTTCTCCACCTGCCATCAATGAAACATCTTCATATGTTGCAACAGCTTTGCCACCTTTATCAGTAATTTCTTTTACTACTTGGTCCGCAAAAACTGGGGAACTTCCAGTACCATCAATTTCGCATCCTAAGTCATTCACAACAACTGAAGCTCCTTCTTCAGCTAATAATAAAGCTACTGCTCTTCCAATGCCTCTTCCTCCACCAGATACAACAGCTACCTGATCAGCAAATCTGCCAGACATTATGGACCCCCTTTTTGTTAATAATAATTAAAATTGCCAACGTATTATACAAAACAAATGTATGCATAACTACACAATAATAGTATTTATTGTGACTATAAATAAACATGATGTATAATGCTCCAAAGAATAATTATCAAATCAATATCGAAAATGGTTTAAGGAGTAAATCATAGACGGTAATATTACAATGGTCATACTTCTCGTAGTATCGCTCTTATTATCTGCCTTTTTTTCTGGATCTGAAGCTGCTTTCTTATCCCTTCAACGTGGAAGACTTGCAAAGCTTATTAAGGATAAAATTAGTGGTGCAGAAGAGATCGCGAGATTACTTGAACATCCTGAAAAACTACTTGCAACTGTACTTACGGGTAATAATATTGTTAACACTGCAGCAGCGTCTATTGGAACTGCCCTCGTAATTTCTATATTTCAACAAAGCGATATACCAAATTCTATCTCGGTATTGATTGCTACAGTTTTAATATCCATTTTGCTCCTAATATTTAGCGAAACTATACCCAAAACCATTGCAGTTCGTAACTCTGAGAAGGTAGCTCTACTAGCAGTTAAGGCGTTAAAAAAAGTATCCTATCTATTTTTTCCTTTTGTATGGTTTCTTGAAAAAATTAGTAAAATTACAGGGCGCTTATTTGGTATAAAAGATGCCTCAATAATTTCAGAAGAGGAAATATTAGCTTTAATTGATGAGAGACAGCAAATTGGGGAAGCTGATGCAAGTGAAGCACAAATGCTTGAACGTGTATTCAAATTTAATGATACGAAACTTTTTGAAGTAATGACTCCTAGAACTGAAATCATTGCTATAGATCAAACATCTACCTTAGAAACTTTTCTAGCAATTTATAAAAATCATACTCATTCCCGGTTTCCAATATACTTAGGAGACATTGAAAATATTACTGGAACAATTTCTGCTAAAGATATTCTTACAGGTTTGAGTGAAAAAACTATAACTGACAAATCAACAGTGGTTGATTTTCAAAGACCTGCATATTTTGTACCAGAAACAAAATTAGTTAGTGATTTATTCACTGAAATGCGATTATATGGATATAAAATCGCATTGTTAGCTGATGAATTTGGTGGATTAGCAGGACTAATTACTCTTGAAATGTTAATGGAAGAAATAGTTGGAAAAGTTGGCGAAGAGGGTCAATTAATCTCAAATGAAATTGAGGAATTAGGAGGAAACACTTTTCTTATAGATGGAGCTACACGTATTGAAGACATATCAGAAACTATTGACCTTACTATTCCAGATGGTGACTATGAAACCATTGCAGGTTTTGTGTTGTACAACTTAGGGAATATTCCTTCTGTAGGTGATTCATTTATGTATGAAAATTATCGTTTTGAAATTACCGAAATGAAAAATGTGCGAATTGAACAAATAAAAATTACCAAAACCAGAGTAATAAAAAATCTAAAATAATTCTAAATCAAGTGTGAGAATCTGGCATGAATATTGTTGAAGAAGTTCAAAATGTATTGTACCAAAGTAACTTTTTCTCTAATCCTAAACAAAAGTTAGTAGTAGCAGTTTCTGGTGGACCAGATTCTATGTGCCTATTGGATACGCTTATAAAAATTTCTGCCAATATTTCATTCCAAATTCATGTTGTTCATATTAACCATAAATTACGTAAAGATGAAAGTGATATGGATGAAGAATATGTGCGAAATTATTGTCAAAAGTTACAAATTTCATTTCATTCAGAATCTATCGATATACCAAAATTTTCAAAAACACTGAAACAATCAATAGAAACAACAGCAAGAACCAAAAGATATGAAAAGTTATTTCAATACTGCAAAAATATTGATTCTAATTTTCTTGTAACAGCACATAATGCAAATGATTTAGTAGAAACTGTCATTATGAACTTTACGAGGGGTAGCGGATTGCGAGGTCTAAAAGGAATCGTTTTAGAGCGAGAAATAGACGACATTAAATTAATTCGACCTTTAATTAATATTCAAAGAAAGGATATAGAAGTATACCTCAATCAAAATAGTATCAAACCCCGTATTGATTCTTCAAATGATGATATCCAATACATGAGAAATAATATCAGAAAAAACACACTACCTATATTAGAAAAAATAAATCCCGGTATACAGGAAAACTTACAGCACTTATCTAAAATCGCATTAGAAATTGACGATTATTTTCAAGAAAAAGTTAAACATCATTTGAATAAAATAATTATATCTTCAAATTTAGATAGTTTAAAAAATAAAGGCTTAATTATAGACCGAAATTACTTCAATAACTTAGAGAAAATAATACAAAGTTACTTAATCGATAAAATTTTTACCATGGTAACAAAGCCATCATCTAATCACCTAAGTTATCCGCTAATACAAAATGCAATGTACTTAATAAAAAATAAGTCTAGTAGAAAACTCAACCTACCACAAAATATAATTCTTGAAGTAGATTATACAACCGTTTCCTTTTATGAAAATAAAGAAAATACTATCAATTCAAATATAAATCCTTCGGCTATCAGACTAGATGGATCTGTTACGAAATTTGATAACTGGAAACTACATACAGAAAAAATTGAAAATATAGGATCTACACAGAAATTAGAACAAATTATTAAAACTGCTAAGGAAAAAAATTACGAAGGATATTTTGATTACGATACTATTGGAAATAGTTTGTTCATACGTTATAGAAATATAGGAGATAAGTTTGAACCAATCGGCTTGTCCGGCCATCAATCCCTAAAAAAATTTATGTCAAATCGTCATATTCCTATGTCTCAACGTAATACAACTCCACTAATTACAAATGGATCGAAAATATTATGGGTTATTCCCTATCAAACATCTCAATTTGCTAAGGTTACTCATAAGACTACAACAGTACTAAAAATCTCTGTGATTAACGTATGAGACGTTGATATTTTTCATTTCACTTTAGGAATTCCTAAAAACCTAAGGCGAAAAATACCTTTTAGATCTTCTATAATTGTTTTAATCACATTCACTCTTGAATCTTTATCATCAGTCCACTGAACTGGTATATTTGCAATTTCGAATCCAGATTTTTCTGCTATCAGTAATAATTCTGTATCAAAAAACCATTTATTATCTTTTATTAAAGGTAATATTTTTTTAGCTGTACTTGTACGTAATCCTTTGAAACCACACTGTGCATCATGAAATTTGTTGAAAAAAAATATCTTGAGTAAAAAATTATATCCTCTTGAAGTTAATTCTCTTTGAAAAGATCGATTAGAAACCTTTGAAGTTCTACTTAGTCTAGATCCTATAGCTATTTGATAATTTCCTTTTAAACTATTAATTAAAATTGGTAATGCTTCTAAACCAGTAGATAGGTCAACATCCATGTAACATACAATATCTGATTCACTTTTCGACCAAACAGTTTTTAGAGCTAGTCCCCTTCCTCTTTCAGGTATACGAACATACTGTATATTTTCATATATTGAGACCAATTGATTAGAAACCTCTGGAGTATCATCATTAGAACCATTATCAGCAATAACAATATTGCATTTATGATCGATATTATTCGAAATAAAGTTCTGCAATTTCTCTATACAAACAGGCAAAGCCTCCTGTTCATTGAGTACAGGAATAACAATATCTACTTTGACCATATAAATTAATCCTTAATTAATGGCTAAAATGCCTTACTCCAGAAGTGAAAAAAGATAGATTAAGCTTATTTGCAATTTCTATAGATTCAGAGTCTCTTATTGATCCTCCAGTATGAACCAAACAAGTAACACCATACTCTGCACAAACTTCTATTGTATCTGGAAATGGAATTAAAGCATCTGATGCAGCGACTGCTCCTAATGCATTATTTTTAGCTGCCTCTCCAGAAATCTTTGCACTTCCTACTCTGTTTGGCTGCCCAGCTCCCATTCCAACTAATACTCCATCTTTAACAAAAGTAATAGCATTAGATTTTACATGTTTGCAAACGATCCATGCAATTGTTAAATCTTCTAATTCTCTTTTTGAAGGTTTTCTTACACTAACAAGTTCAAATTCTTTTTCGATAGATAAATCGGTATCCTGAATAAGCATACCACCTCTTAGTGTTCTCATTGTTTGCCAATTATAATTGGTATCTACATTCGGTACTGTTAGTATTCTCAAGTCTTTAGATTTTTTCTTTAAATGATCTAAAGCATCTTTATCTATAGAAGAACAAACAACAATTTCATAAAACATTCTTATGCCATTATTCGGACTCAGCATTGTTCTTATTTTATCAGCGAATTTAATATCTATATTTTTATTTGTTGCTATAATTCCCCCATAAGCTGATATAGCGTCACCTTGAGTTAATGCTTTTTCAAATAAAATATCTAATTTTTCAGTACCAACTGCTAAACAACATGGATTAGTATGTTTGATGATAGCAATAGCATTGTCTGAATAATCATTAACCAAATTAAATGCAGCATCTGCGTCTAATAAATTAACATATGAAAGTTCTTTACCATGATGTTGAACAAATGAACCAAACCCTTGGTTAGGTAATTTTGTGGAATCTATTTTATAAAACGAACCTTTTTGATGTGGATTTTCACCATATCTCAAATCTGAAACTTTGGTTAAAGCTACTGTAAGAGTATCAGCAAAGTCATCATTATCTCTCAAATATTCTGAAATTAATGTATCGTAATGAGCTACATGCTGGAAAGCTTTGCCTGCTAAATATTTTCTTTCTTTAATACCAAATTCTTTAGTATTCCAATTACTTTGAAACAAACTATAATCTGATGGATCTACAAGAACAACCACATCCTGAAAATTTTTCGCAGCTGCTCGGAGTAATGTTGGTCCACCAATATCTATGTTCTCAATTATTTGATCGTCTGAAGCATTTATATCTGTAGCAACTGAATAAAAGGGATATAGATTAGTCACCACTAAATCAATATATTCTATTCCGTTATTTGACAAATCCTCATTATGAGAAACATTATCTCTTTTAGCTAATATTCCACCATGAATTTTTGGATGCAAGGTTTTTACTCTTCCATCGAGTATTTCAGGAGACCCTGTAACAGAATCTACTTTTGTTACTTGAAATCCATTATCTGATAAAAAGTTATATGTTCCACCAGTACTAATTAGTTCAAATTCGTTTTCAACTAAATATTTGGCTAAAATATCTAAATCTGTTTTATCATACACACTTAAAAGCGCTCTCAATTTTACTCCTTAAACATTTATTCTTTTACTTTACCTATAACCCAGCTATTTTCTATCTTATTTAATATATTAGGAACCTTGAATTGATCACAAATTAATACCATTCCAACACCCATATTAAACACTGACCACATTTCTTCTTCAGAAACATTTCCTTGAGTTTGTATTAATGTAAAGATACTTTCGGGTGTCCAAGAACCGTAATCTATACTTATATTTAATCCAGGAGGAATAACTCGCATTAAATTTTCGATTAAACCACCCCCTGTAATATGAGCCATTCCTACGATTTCACTTAATATAGGTTCTAACAAAGGATAATATGATCTATGTGGCCTAGTTAATACATCACCCAATGAGGTACCTAATTCATCATATGTTTTATTCAAAATATTGGGGTTATTATCAATATTGAATACTTTTCTTACTAATGAATATCCATTTGTATGCAAACCATTAGCAGGAATACCTATTAAAATATCGTCTTTCTTCACTTTTGCAGGTTCCAACAACAAATCTTTTTCAACAACTCCTACCAAAAAACCAGCAATATCAAATTGCCCTTTTAAGTAAACACCTGATAACTGTGCAGTTTCTCCTCCAATTAATACACAACCTGAATCTCTACAAGATTCAGCCATACCAGCAACCAAGCCTTCTGCTTGTTCGATTACAAGAGAATCAACAGCAATATAATCCAAGAAAAATAAAGGTTTTGCACCTGAAGTTAATACATCATTTATACAATGATTGACTATATCTTGACCAAGATTATGATATTTCTCAAGATAATTGCTTATAACTAACTTGGTTCCTACACCGTCTGTACTGGAAACTATCACTGGGTTTTTATAATCTTTTAATTCATAAAATCCACCAAATAATCCCAATGGACTAATAGTGTTCTCATTAAAAGTAGTCTTTACTATTGGTTCATATTTTTTTTTCACCTGGCGAGCTTTGTCTAAATCAACACCAGATTCTTTATATAGATGATGCATTCTAAATTCTTTCTAAATATACATAAGAACTATCGTTCTAGAATCATTTTATTAAGTTCAAGTTGAACTGGAATTGGATAATCTCCTGTAAAACATGCTGTGCAATGCGTATCTAAAGATCCATCAAAAGTTTCTAAACACTCATCTACTGTTAAATAGCACAAAGAATCTGCTCCAATAAATTCTCTTATTTCTGAAATGCTTTTCTGTGCTGCTATTAAATCAGATTTATTTGCCAAATCTACACCAAAGTGACAAGGATTAGTAATAGGAGGGGCACACACTCTTACATGGATTTCTTTAGCACCAGCACCTCTGAGCAATGAAAGTACCTGAGGTGTAGTTGTACCTCTTACAATACTATCATCCAAGACAACTACTCTTTTATTATTAACAACTTCAGCAAGGGTATTATACTTTAGTGAGGCTCCTAGTACTCTAAATCTTTGTTCAGGCTGTATAAATGTTCTACCCACATACCGATTTCTGATTAATCCATCGCTGTACTGTATTCCTGATTCGAAGGCATATCCAATAGCTGCAGGAATAGCAGAATCAGGAACTCCAATGACAACATCAGCTTCAATAGGATACTTTTTTGCTAATTGAATCCCCATTTTTCTTCGGACTGAGTAATTTAACAAACCATTCATAACACTATCAGGTCGAGCAAAATATATATATTCAAAAATACAAGGTGCAGGTCGCACAGTTAGTCCATCATAATGAAAACTATTTAATCCCGTTTTATCTATGACTATTATTTCACCTGGCTCTACCTCTCGAACAAATTCGGCTCCAACATGATCAAGCGCACAAGACTCTGAAGCTATAATATAGCTGTTATCTACCTTTCCAATACACAAAGGTCTTACTCCATGTGGATCTCTAACACCAACAATTTGATCTTTATATAGAATAGTTAGTGAATACGCACCTTTAATTTTCCTCATTGCATATTTTACTTTTTCCGAAATTTCTTCACTTGGATAACTATTAATTAAATATGCAATAACTTCTGAGTCGATAGTAGTGTTAAATTTTATACCTTCTAATTCAAGTTCTTTTTTTAATTCAAGAACATTAACCATATTTCCATTGTGAGCTAATGCTAACTCGCTATTTGTATCCTTAACATGTAATGGCTGACTATTTCGATTGTTTGACGAACCAGTAGTAGAATATCTGGTATGGCCAATACCTAACTTTCCTACAAGGGAGTCCAAGTCGTTTTCTTGAAATACGTGGCTTACTAATCCAGTATCTTTGTGGGAAAATATATGTCCATCTGCGGAAGTTGCAATTCCTGCACTCTCTTGACCGCGATGTTGTAATGCATATAAAGCATAAAATAGCGTTTGAGCAACTTCGAAATCAGGGGAATATACGCCTACAACTCCACAGCTTTCCTTTGGAGAATCATCAAAACAGTGCTCTATATTTTGCCCTTCTTGAAAAATAAGACACCTATCCTTCTGTTTAGTAATAATATACTGAATTGCATTAATAGAAAATACAACCAACAATAAATAAACTACCCATTTATTAAGCTTTCTTAGTTATTCACCATAGTATTTAGTATTTAATTGTTTTATCTGATAACATATATAAATATTTTTAATAAATTAATAATAACTACGGACTTATTCATGACACAACGAGGTGACCAACTCATACAAGCAAGATTGCAAAAACTAGATTCTTTGCGAGAACTTGGAATCAATCCATACCCCACATCTTATGAAAAGACCCATACAAATATGCAAGCTAAAGAATTATTCGAAGAAAACGAAAATTCAGAAGAAAATACAGATGCAAATATCCTAGTTTGTTTAGCTGGAAGAGTTATGGCTATTCGTCAAATGGGTAAAGCAGTATTTATAGATATTGATGATAGTACTGATAAAATCCAACTTCATTTAAAGGAAGACATACTTCAAAATGATTTTGTATTGCTCGATCAATTAGATATAGGAGATTTTATTGGAACAAGTGGAAAGTTATTTCGAACTAGAAGAGGTGAAATAACTCTTGAATCAAATACATTAACGTTTCTTGCGAAGTCTCTCAAGCCTCCTCCTGAAAAATGGCATGGTTTAAAAAATGTTGAAATTAGATATAGACAAAGATATTTGGATTTATTATCTAACAGGGAAATAACAAATATATTTTTTAAACGAAGTAAAATAATATCCTCGATCAGGAATTTTATGGAGTCGCAATCATTTGTTGAAGTTGAAACACCTGTTCTTGTTCCAATAGCTGCAGGAGCAATGGCTCAACCATTTGTCACACAACACAATGCTTTGAATCAAACCCTATATATGAGAATAGCCACTGAATTGTACCTGAAAAGATTAATAATTGGGGGTATGGATAAAGTTTTTGAAATTGGAAGAGTTTTTCGGAACGAAGGTATTGATATGAACCACAATCCTGAATTTACAATGATGGAAAGCTACGAAGCATATGCCGACTATAATCAAGTTATGCAAATGGTTGAAGATTTAGTAAATACTGTTTCAAAAGAATGTATAAATACCACTACAGTAGAATTTCAAGGAAATACAATTGAGTTAAAAAATCCTTGGCAAAGAATTTCGATGAAAGATGCAATTAAAGAATATAGTGGAATAGATTTAGATAACCCAGAAACTATGAAAAATATAAAAACTGAGGCAGGAAATCTAGGTATACGAGTAGAGCAGCTGGAAAGTACAGGAAGAATCGTTGATAAATTAATTAGTAAATTTGTAGAACCTAAACTTATTCAACCAACATTTTTGATAGATTATCCAACGGAAATGTCTCCACTAGCTAAATCTAAACCAGATAATCCAAACTATGTAGAAAGATTTGAAGCTTTTATTGGAGGTATGGAAATTGCTAATTCATATTCTGAGCTAAATGACCCAATTGTTCAAAGAGAGCGATTCGAAGAACAAGAAGCTTTCCGTGAAACGTATACATCCGAAGAAGATTTTGATCGTCTCGATGAAGATTTTTTGGAAGCTTTAGAATATGGCATGCCACCTACTGGTGGTTTAGGTGTAGGAATTGATCGTCTAGTCATGATACTCACTGAACAAGATACCATACGTGATGTTGTTCTCTTTCCTCAAATGAGAACAGCAAGAAACAGTAATGAATAATAATGATCAAACATTTCACTGCAACAACATTTATATCCACACAATCACATACTCTCTTACATTTTCATACAAAAAATAAATTGTGGTTACCTGCTGGAGGACATATTGAGGAGAATGAAACTCCAATTGAAGCAGCAAAAAGAGAAGCATTAGAAGAAACTGGATTAGATATTGAAATTGTACCAACATACGATAAATTTGAATTTTCAGACCCGCCACAAATAACAAATCCCGTTCTAATATTATTAGAAGATATAGAGGCGACAACTATTGAACCTGAACATCAACACATAGATTTGATCTTTTTTGCAAAACCTGTAAGGTTAAATGAAATGACTATACCAAATGAATGGTATTGGGTTTCTGAAGAAGAACTAACTAATGAACGTCTATTTAATGAAAATATTTCCAAAGGCAATGGATTTGCCCTTGACGATGTAAAAATACTCGGTCTAAACTCAATACGAAAATGTAAAAGTATTGGAGTCGATTTTGATTGATATCAATTTATTGCGTAACCAAAAAGATATGGTAGCGCAAATGATGAAAAACAGAAGTGAAGATGTAGACTTAGATGCCCTACTAGAATTAGACGTTACCAGACGTAATCTGATACAAATTGTAGATGAGCTTAGATCTAAACGAAATACTGTAAGTAAAGAAATAGCTCAGATGAAAGAGAAACCTCCAGAGCTCATCGAAGAAATGAGAAAAGTCAGTGATAACATAAAGGAAACTGAGGAAAAAATACGAAATAATGAACAAGAATTACATTTAAAACTATTGGAAATTCCTAACATTCTCGATAAAGATATTTTAATTGGACATGATGAAAGTGAAAATAAAGTTATACATACATGGGGATCTCCAATTGAATATAGTTTTAGTCCAAAACCTCATTGGGAAATAAATGATACTCTTAATATTATCGACTTCGAAGCAGGGGTTAAAGTTTCTGGTTCACGTTTCTTTATCCTACGTGGTCAAGGCGCAAAACTTGAAAGAGCATTGATCAATTGGATGCTTGACAAACATACAATTGAAAATAAATTTGAAGAAATACAAGTCCCAGCACTTGTGAAACAGGAAACAATGACAGGAAGTGGTAATTTACCCAAATTCGAAGAAAATTTATATAGAGATACTGATGATGATTTATGGTTGATACCTACTGCAGAAGTACCTCTAACTAGTATTCATCATGACGATATTCTTAACGGTGATGAACTTCCAAAAAATTACGTCTCATATTCTCCATCTTTTCGAAAAGAAAAAACATCCGCAGGTAGAGACACCCGTGGAATCAAACGAGTTCATCAATTTAATAAAGTTGAGTTATATAAAATTGTTTCACCGGAAACTTCTAAGTCCGAATTACACAATCTTATAAATATTGTTGAAAATCTTTTACAGGAATTAGGTTTGCATTACAGATTACTTGAATTATGTTCGAGTGATATTGGTTTCCAATCAGCGCAAAGTTTTGACCTTGAGGTTTGGGCACCAGGTTCCGAAGAATGGTTAGAAGTGAGCTCTTGTTCCAATTGTCTTGATTTTCAATCTAGAAGAGCAAATATTAAGTTCAAACGCGAACGATCTAGCCGAACTGAATATCCTCATACTTTAAATGGATCAGCACTTGCTCTACCACGTATTATGATATCTATTCTGGAAACTTATCAGCAAATCGATGGGACAGTTATTATCCCTCAAGTATTACATAAATATACCGGGTTTACAGAAATTAAACCACAAAACTTATAAAACCAGCAAAATGAATGTGTTCTTGTCTGCAACCCACACTATCATTCTGAAAATAAAGAGTTAATATATGAAATATACCTAGACTGTATATAACGTTTGATTATGAGAAAACTTACTAGGTTTTCGATCTGAAAAATGAGGATAAAAGTGATTATTAGTAATTTAAATAGAATAAAAGTTGTTGCGCACCGAGGCGGAAAATTTGATGAAGAAAATACTTTAGCCAACTTCAAAAAAGCATTAAATTACGCTCAAATTCATCCAGATATTAATTTTATGATTGAGCTAGATGTCCAATCTCCAAAATCAAACAAGGATGGTTCCAATGGTAATTTAGTTGTTATTCATGATAGTACCGTTAATAGAACAACCTTTGGCAGAGGACTTGTTGCGTCATACACTCAAAATGAATTAACATCCTTGCCTATCCGAAAACTTAACCAAAGAAGAGTTTCAATAAAAGATCATAATATTTCTACACCAAGTGGTTTACCTCTATTATCTATATCAGGTTCAGATCGCAGAATACCACTACTTCAAGAAGTACTAGAGATTACTGAAACAGTTAATATAAATAGGCTAAATAATAATATAATTCCTGTAGGTGTTGGCATCGATTTTACACATGTAGCTAGCAGATTTGAACGTTTTAAAGATCATGTTTTATACCCCTTCCTTGAAAAACTAAATCCTGGCAGTCAATTAGATAAAGTATCTCCACCTACAAAACTCCTTGAACAATTAGCATTAGAGATATCAGATAAAAAAAGATTAACTCCTATTGAATTAATTTGCCAGGGAATATATTCCGGTAGAAATTTATCATTATTAATTAAATTAATCGAAAAAATTAATGGTCAGTTTCATCTGGCAATACAAGCTTCAACATCACATTTTCCAGCTGATATTATAAGTTTAAAACGATCCCTAGATATTGGTACAAAAAGCCTTTCTGAATTAATTGAATCAAAAAGATTTACTGTTAACTACAACCATAAATGGGATAGAAGAGCTTTTTGGTTTAAACATGTTGCTCGTATTTTTGGACTTAGAATTAATGATTTATATTCCCTTCTACCAAAAAATGTTGCTCTATCAAATAAACAAGCAATGGGAATTGCAAGTGATCAAGGATTTTTGACTGGATTTTGGACAGTAAATAAATCAAAGCATATTGAAAAAGCCATCAAATATGGCACTAATTCGATTACAACCGACTTTCCAAATAAAGCTATTAAAATAATTCATGCAATGAAGGCTGAAAATCTAGCAAAAACTAATCCTGCAATATATCAAACAGATAGTAGAATACCAAATACACGGAGTATAATCCCACAACCTAAACAATCTGAAGCTGAATTAATTTCAGGAGATTAATCCCAAGGACTATCGGCTACCGCATTTCGTGCAGCAATTCTTCCAAAGGCAAAACATTCTCCAATATTTCCAGTAC
>CAYOMB010000020.1:8948-13340 GCA_964404955.1 uncultured Dehalococcoidia bacterium | reverse complement strand
GAAATAACCAAGCTCTATTTAGATCGTATTGATAGATTAGATAATCAATTAAATAGCTATCTAACTGTTACTCCAGAACTCGCAATGGAATCTGCACAAAAAGCGGAACAAGCCCTATTTTCTGGAGATAAAATTGGTCCTTTACACGGCATACCTATTTCCTTAAAAGATCTCCAAATGACTAAAGGGATAAGAACAACTGGAGGTTCTTTAGCTTATAAAGAAAGAATTCCCGTAGCTGATTGTGCAGTGGCTGAGAAGCTGTTATCTGCAGGTGCAATTATATTAGGTAAAACTAATACTCCTGAATTTGGCTTATTAGGTGCTAATGAAAATAAACTAGGAGATTCGTGTAGAAGCCCATGGAACCCTGAACGAACATCAGGAGGGTCCAGTGGTGGAGCTGCAGTATCCATAATAGCTGGGTTAACATCTTTAGCGACAGGTAGTGATGGTGGTGGATCAATTAGAATTCCAGCTAGTTTTAATGGTACATACGGAATAAAACCCACTCAAGGAAGGATATCCAACTTTACTGGAACCAAGACTCCACCTAACGCAAGCTATACTAGCCAACAGGGGCCTTTGACTCGTACTGTGAAAGATTCAGCACTGATGATGCAAATCCTCTCTGGATATGACTCAAGAGATCCAGGTTCTCTTCGAGCTCCTGTTCCAAATTTTATGGCGGCCCTTGAAAAGGATATAACTGGATTTCGAATAGGTTGGAGTCCAGATTTCGGATATACTTCAGTTGACTCAGAGGTTGCTGAAATAACAAAAAGATCAACAAAGGTATTTTCCGATCTGGGATGTACTATTGATGAATCCACCTTAAAACTAGAAAATCCTTTTGATCCGTGGTTAGTTCTTTTTAGTATCTATGCCTATGTTTCAAATGGCCATTTGCTTGATGACCCATCAGACCCGTTAACGTGGTATGGGAAATGGGCAATGGAGCAAGCTAAAAACTTTACTGCGACAGATTATGCCAAAGCACTAGGTCTTAGAAATCAAATGATACATCAATTTGAAGAAGAATTTGAAAAATTTGATGTACTAATCTCACCTACTATGCCCACAACAGCTTTCCCTGAGGGCCAGTATCCTCAAAAAATAGGAGGTCAGGATCCATATCCCTCTCCTGAATGGGGGTTTGTACCCTTTACTCACCCTATTAATACCATAGGATTTACCGCTGCTAGTATTCCTTGTGGGTTTGATACCGACGGAATGCCAGTAGGCTTACACATTATAGGTAAACATGGAGATGAGGAAAGTGTTCTTGCAGTTAGTGCAGCATTTGAAGCAGCACAACCTTGGATTCATCACAGGCCTCAAGTAAGTTAAAGAAAAGTAATTCTGGTCGCAGGTTTAAACCTCTTTTTCGTTCTACTAATTTGAACAATTAGGGTTAAATATCATCTATTAATTAACGATTTCGTAACAAGGCTTGCAATCCCCCCCACTTTTAGTAAGATCACTTATCGCTTATATTAGAGAGATATTTTATGAATATATTAGAAGAAAAATCCGAACGAAATAATTTTGAACTAAAATTAGATCAATATAAACACACAATGGGATTCATCAGAACTTTGATACCTATTGCCATTTTAGTCATACAAGTTGTGATATTAATTAAACTATCCTAAGTACTTTTACCCCTAATTATCAGTGTTCAATGCTAAAATATTTGCATTTCATTGATTAATTTCACTAGGCGGTCAATTGAACCTAAAAAAGGCGTGCCAATAATATTGTAACTGCCATAAGAATAAGAACATATATAAGTATTTGATTATTAGTTCTTTTCATATCTCAACACTTTTCTGTATCTGTCGTTGACCCTTTGGTTTCCATGCACCTTGGTAACTATCATCAAGAGGATTACAAACCTTACAAGCTCTGTATCCAGATAATTCCGCATCCTCAGAAGTTGTAAAAGTTACTCTATTTTCTGGTTTAGTACGTCTTCCTGGAGGGCAATTTACACGACAATATATTTTGGTTGTCTTACACGCATTCAACATGCCAGAATTTTACCACGAGGTACATTGTTTGCAACTTAACTAGTAAACAAATAGGTTTGCACAAATATACTTTAAACCTTGTATGCTATAATCCTTCCCAAAGTAGTATTGGAGCATAGTTAATTTGAATATGAAAAAACCAGAATATATATTATCCATAGATCAGGGAACTACAGGAACAAGAGCAGGAATTGTAAACCAGGATGGTAAATTAATTGATTCAAGATACCAAGAGATACAACAATTTTATCCTAAGCCTGGTTGGGTAGAACAAGATCCAATAGAAATTTTTGAAAGTGTTTCTAACACAGTTAGTACATTATTAGATGAATGTAACATACAATTTTCATCAATTATTTCTGTCGGTATTACCAACCAGAGAGAAACAATTATTGTCTGGGATAAAACTACTGGTAAACCCATCTATAACGCAATAGTTTGGCAATGTAGGAGAACTACTGATTACTGCAATTTACTTATAGATAAAGGATTATCCCAAACTATAAAAAATACTACCGGGTTAACAATCGATCCATATTTTTCTGCAACTAAGATTTGTTGGATCCTGGATAATGTACCTGGAGCACGCAAGTTAGCAGAGGATGGTTCTTTAGCTTTTGGTACTGTAGATTCATGGTTAGTCTGGAACTTCTCAAATGGATCAAGTCACATTATTGATATAACGAATGCAAGTCGGACAATGCTTTTTGATATTAATAAATTAGAGTGGTCAGATGAGCTTCTTGATATTATGAATATCCCTAAATCAATGCTCCCTGAAGTTGTACCATCAAGTGGAGAATTAGCTAAAATATCCTTTGGGTTAAATAATCCTTCTCTACCTTTAACTGGAATAGCTGGTGATCAACAAAGTGCTTTATTTGGACAAGGTTGTTTTGAACCAGGAATGGTCAAAGTCACCTATGGAACTGGAGCTTTTTTATTAATTAATACAGGTCCTAAATTAATTTCTACTGGAAAAGAACTTTTAACCACAATCGGATGGAGTTTAAATGGACAGGTTTCTTATGCACTAGAAGGTGCAGTATTTTCGGCAGGTTCCACAATACAATGGCTGAGAGATCAAATGAAGATTATTAATCATTCTTCGGAAGTTGAAGATTTAGCTTTAAGTGTGGAAGACAATGGAGGAGTATTTTTTGTACCAGCATTTTCTGGATTGGGTAGCCCTTACTGGGACCCTGAAGCCCGAGCAACTATACAAGGTATTACTGGAGGTAGTAACCGAGGACATATTGCTAGAGCAGCTATAGAGTCTATTGCTTACCAATGTGATGATGTCATTAATTTAATGCTTGATCAATCAAATATTTCCCTAAAGGAATTTAAAGCTGATGGAGGAGCCTCAGTAAACAACACACTAATGCAATTTCAATCTGATATATCTGATTGTAATATTCAACGTTCTGCCACTTCTGAATCCACACTACTAGGTGCTGCTTATTTATCAGGTATTGGCAGTGGTTTTTGGTCCAATATCAAGGATCTTGCTAGTAAATGGGAAAGCGGAGGCTCTTTTTCTCCTACAATGCCAGATAAAAAGAGAAAACAATTGAAATCTGGTTGGAGTAAAGCAGTTGAGAGGTCTTTGCGATGGAGCTCTTCTGGTGAGTAAAACATCTATATCATAACTGTGTACGTTACAAAAAGAGCCACTTTTACATGGCTCTCTTTACTGCAATATTATATATTATTGTTCATTTATTGCTATTAATAGTTCATTATTTGGAGGATTTAGAATTTTTTCTACAAAATCCACATAAAGGGCATGAGAAAGTGGCAGTCTAGCTATTAAATCTTGTTTGTCAGATACTCTAAACTCATCGTGAGGTATTTGCCATATATATCCTAAATCCCACTCAGTAATTATTACCCAAAAGAAGAATTCCTGTGTGGTTATACTTAGAAAATCCTCATCACTGCTTCGTTTTATATCCAAATAACTTTCCTCGTTAAATAAATCTTTTTCCATAGCTTCTTGATATGCTTTTCTAAGCTTAGAGTCAGGATTAAGATAATCCCATTCTTCTGACATTAATTTGAATCCTACATTTGTAATTGTATGAAGAGCATGTTCAATTACTTCGCCTAATTGACTATTTGGGTCCCCAGTTTCCCAAATAAAATCAGTGTGGTTATTGTCATAATTTTTTCCAGGACAACAATCAATCGTAGGATTTTCAGAATCTAGATTATATGATTCTGGTCCCATATAACCTACTCTTTGAAAAACATATTCGTCTTTTAAAGTGTTAAAAAAATTATTGCGAAGTTTATTGTCTGTTTTTTCATTTTCTAGAAACATTAATTGGATCATTTCACTGACCTTTAATAAGAA
>CAYOMB010000020.1:3792-8848 GCA_964404955.1 uncultured Dehalococcoidia bacterium | reverse complement strand
TTACCCCACATGCAATCAGTGCCATTGATAATAAAGTTATAACAAATAACCTATTCATGGTTCACCTCTTTTATAAATCATATCACAGACATTAAAAATAACGCACTCTGAACGAGGCAAAGTCCTCCCAAGACTCTGTATAACTTAAAGAAGGACTATTGGTTGTAACAAACCTTCATAGGCAACACTAAAATACAGAGATGCTACTGATGAAATTATTGGTTTGTTGAAAATTATTATAACAAAAATACCTCACCGACAAACAAATCTATACATGAGCACAGACACACTAATTTAATTCGCTCCACTAATTTTTATATACAAAAAGACCCATAATTTTAAATTATAGGTCTTTTAATTTTTTACCAGTTAAGGATTTATTTGTTTGTGTTACCTATTCACTCCGCTCTTCTCATAGTGAATACTCCCAAAATAACCAAAACCACGCTATTAAACATCCACAAAGGTGGCACAATATTTGAATTGTTTGATAATTGCTCACCATTCAAAAGAACTAGAAAAGCAAACATAGCAAATGAGGAAAATGACAATAAACCTGATAACCATTTAGGGAAAAGGTTAGTTCGTAAATATCCTAATCCACTTATAAATATTCCAAAATACATAATAGACCAAGCTGTCCACGCAATCACTTCTCCAATTAACTCAGTTTCAGCACTTAATCCCGAGCTGCTTATAGCATCTGAGATAAGTCCCATAATTAAACCAACAACTATTATTAGTAATCCTGCGTCAAGGAAAGTATTTTTTACAACTTTTCTTGTCATCATAAAAGCAAGTGGGACAGCCATTATTCCATAAGCTGCAATTTTTTCTGTATGACTTTTATCCAGAATTCCTGTTTCCCCTAGGATCAAATAAGCAGTTATTGAACCCAGACCAGCAATTATAAACATTATTCCATTAACCATTTTATCTGTCATAATTCACCCCCCTATTATCAGCAATATTTAGGGATTATAGAGTGAATAAAATTCAAATGCAACGAGACTATATCTTAATTTAGTGGAGACGAATGATGGATTTTGATTTTTATATTATCATTAGCTTTAACTAAGATAAAAGTAAAAGCTATTTTAGTTTCATTTACAGAATTTGATGGCTTCAAGTTAAGTACTCCATGGACAGCACATAGACCAGATTCAATTAGAAAATTAATATTCGATACATCAATATTTTCCCATGGTTTTATGGCAAAACCAGAGTCTTCTGGAATATCACCAGATATAAAATATGATAAAGCAGATTCAAGGTTATTCCTGAATACGACTTCAGTTGTATAAGTTGGTTTGAATAAAACATTTCCATCTTCAAAAGTGTAATGTTTGTTAATAAAAGCTTTGGCTACCTCTTTGTAATTATTATCTTTTCGGTAAGCGCTCCCAATCTCAAGAACACCGTCCTTCCACGATTTAAGGAAATCCTCTACTTCATCTTGATTGATTAATTTCTCCATATTGTACCTCTTAGATAATTTTTATACGTATTCGGTTAAAAAGATATCTTTTTTAGATCTGTTCCTACAATAATTGATCCTTTAAAGTGTTCGCCTACCCCAGCTAACCAGATTTCTTCTTTATCCAATATCGGGGACCCAGTTGGAACAAAATGGTTAAGCACTAAGGTTTTTACATTCGCTTCATTTGCGACTTGCCCTACTTCTGCCATCGAAGTATGTCCATCAACTATGTGTTTCCTAAATGCTTCATTACCGGGATAAGTATTTTTGATAATAGCATCTACTCCTTCAAGGTTTAGAACTTCATGTACAAGTATGTCTGCATGTGAAGAAAAATTTATTAGTGCTTCACTTTTAGAGGTATCTCCAGAAAAAACTATTCTCTTATTTTCAATTTCAAAACGATATGCGTAGGATGGATCAGCCTCTCCATGAGGTACTTTCAAACAATCAACTTTTACGTTGGAGTCTTTATAAACCGTAGTATTATCTTCTATCTCAAAAACATTGAGCATAGATTTGAAATCAGGCCTACCTTCATGTTGAATTCTCAGTTTAATATCCCAATCCATGTAGTCTATATATGCCTCGGTCATATTCTTGAGTGGCGGAGGTCCAAAACAATTTATAGGTCCTTTATGGCCACTTTGCCAGGTGCGTAAAAGTAAATTTCCGTAATCAGCAACATGGTCTGAGTGATTATGCGTTATAAATACTGATTTTATTGCATTAGTGTCTATTCCTGCTTTTGCCAACTGCACAGTGACACCGTCTCCAGCATCAATAATATAAACGACCCCATCAACAATTATCGCACTCGCAGGTTGGGAACGAGCTGCCCATATTCTGGGGCCACCCCCAGTACCAAGCAGGACTAATTCAGAATATTTCGTTGATGACATATATATCTCCCGTTATTCGTAGTGTTTTGGAATTATAAAATGAATGAAATCTGATTTCAACGAGTATTTACTTCTACAACTTGATAATTTAGAGTTATGAATATGTACAAAATTGAATTTGCGACTACTAACGACATACCTGAATTATCACTATTTGCAGCTAAAACATTTAGCGATACATTCCAGCATTACAATCCAGAAGACCTACAAAAACATCTTGAGAAAACATGTTCGGAATCTTTTTTTCAAGATCAAATAATTAACTCCGAAAACAAAACAATTATTATTAAAGAAAATAATATTATTATTGCCTACGCCAAATATGGCAAACTGGAATTACCAGTTAATAATCCTGCATATCCAGCTAATGAGTTGCATAGGTTATATGTTGATCTGGAAAGAAAACATTCAGGAATTGGAAGCCAAATAATTAGATATGTATTTAACAAAGCAATTGAAGAAAATAACAACTCTATTTATCTTGGAGTTTATTCAGATAATAAAATTGCAATCCAGTTCTACCAAAAGCATGGCTTTCAGAAAATTGGAGAATACGACTATTATGTAGGACCACATATTGACCACGAACACATCATGCAAAAGATACTATAGGCTTGAGTATGCAAAAACCACAATATAGTCACTATAGATGGGTGATTCAATCTATTTTATTCCTTATACAAATTGGACTTGGTTTAAACTTCATGGCACCTTCGCCATTATTTCTTTCAATAATAGAAAATTATGGCATTAGTAAAGGAATAGTAGGATTATTGATTTCTTCAGTCACACTAGTCATGGCTTTATTTCTTTTACCAGGAGGTTTTTTGATTTCCAAAATAGGTTCCAAAAACGCTATGATTTTAAGTGGAAGCTTAATGTCTGCTGGTCTATTACTTCCATTTGTAAACTCTTTTCCCATGATAATCTTACTAAGAATTATATTTGGAATCGGCGCAGCTATTTCGATACCTACCACAAGTGCAATTACTATGGAATGGTTCAAACCTAAAGAATTATCGATCATTAATGGAATTAATGAATCTGGTCGAGCATTGGGAGTTTCATTAGGCGTATTATTAGCGACACCGATCGCTAATAATATAGGGTGGAATACTACCTTAACTTTCTACAGTATGATACCTGCTGTTGCTACTATCCTTTGGATCATCGGTGGTCGTACTTCAAAAACAAAAGTAAATGAAACTCCGTTTTCTATACATGAAAATTTACCTTTTATATTTAATCGAAATGTATTAATACTTGCTATAGGAACTATTGGCCCTCTTACACTTTTTGTGGGCTATAGTGCATGGTTGCCAACTTACTATAATGAAGTTAAAGAAATGACTTTGGGTGAAGCAGGATCTATAGTTTCAGTAATCCCATTAGTAAATGCAATGTTTAACCCTATAAGTGGCATAATTTTATCTAAATTTAATAGCCGTAGAATATTATTGATATTTTCAGGACTAATTTTACCTCTTTTTGCTTTTGGATCTGTATTTGCTATGAATGAAATAATCCTACTAATATGCGTGGCTGGTATTGGTATTTTTCTATCTATATTTATTGTGAGTATAATTACGATACCGATGGAACTTCCCAATGTTACGGCTTCAAAAGTAGGAATAGTCACAGCGGCAATACTTACAACTGGTAACTTGGCCTCAGTAGTATCCCCTATTTTTATAGGTACTTTTACCGACTATTCTGGATCATATATACCAGCTCTTTCAATAATTGCCTTAATGCCACTTACTTTAGTAATATCCGGGTGGTTTTTACAAATACCTAAATCTGACAACTAGCATAAATCTACGTTGAAAAAGATTATTAAAAGAGCTCTCTTAACAGATTTGTGAAATAGTTTGTGCTCTAATAGATACGTTACGAAGTTTTAGAAAATTGACTTATGTCACAATTTCTGTAGTATTGATTCATCTTATTTACGAATTACACAATATAAAATTAATATAGTAACTGATTCTGTAATATTAATTTGAAATAAATACCGATGAGGTGGTTTTATCAATGAAAAAATCTTTAACCCTATTAAAAGATCTGCAAACTACTGAAAAAACAACTTTTAATATAGAGGAATTACATAACTTTTTTATATCGCTTGGATTTAAAATTGGGAAACCTCAAAATAATCCTACAGAACTTACTTTAGGCCTACAAAAAGATTTTTTGTTTGGATATGTTATATTTTTTGGATTTGGGCAACAAGCTATAGATATTTGGGATGATTGTAGCTATAGAATACCCCCTTTAAAGAAAAAGGATGCAAAAGAAATGGTCGCTCAGCCTGTTGCTTCAAAAATATTATTAAATCAATACAAAAACCTAACGCCTCCAAATGTTGAAATACTTTACAAGGCTATCGATGTTTTATCAGAATTATCGACAAAACAATTGTGTATTGAAAAGTTATTATTAGAGGAGATTTATACTGATAATAATAATTTGTATATAAATAACGCCAGTCTAGAATTAATCTCATAAAGGAACATCAAATGGATAGTTTAGATAGAGTACTAGAACCTCAAAGTATTGCTGTTGTAGGTTCAAAATTAGTCGACAATCACATGTGGCTTAGAACAATACAACCGTTTAAAGGTAAAAAGTATCATGTAAACGTAGATCGTAATGAATGGGAAAGTGCAAAAGA
>CAYOMB010000020.1:0-3692 GCA_964404955.1 uncultured Dehalococcoidia bacterium | reverse complement strand
GAAGGAATAAGAAGTGGAAAAGATTTTTTCAAACAATTAAAAGATATTTCAAAAATAAAACCAACAATGATATGGAAAGTAGGAGAAACAGATGATGCTGAACGTGCTGTTGCCTCCCACTCAACTTCGAAAACGTCAAACCCTAAAATCTGGGATGATATGTTGACCCAATGTAATGCTATAAAAATAGATAACATGGATGAAATGTTTGAAACCGCAAAACTACTCAGCAAACTAGACCCTCCCACAAAAGCTGGCTACAACCTTGGTGTCTTAGCACTTTCAGGAGGTCATGCCACAGAAATGGCAAATGTTTTTTCTAAAGCAGGTTTTTCTATACCTCGTTTAAGTGATAAATCATATGAAAAAATATTAACAAAATTCAACTTAGTGGGAAGTACCTATACTAACCCTATAGAAGGTAGAACACTTGCAAGCGAAGATCATTTAAATAATGTATTAGATGTATTAAATGAAGATTCAAATGTAGATATAATTGTTCATGAAATTCATATATCTAACCGAAACGACAAGTTAAGTGTATATAGGGGACATACGCCCGAAATATTCTGCGAGTTTAAAAAACGAGCAAAAAAGCCCTATGTTGTACTGATATCAACAACGTACCCACACCCATCTCCTGAGGACAGATCACAAGTGTATAAACAACTAACAGATGCTGGTATATGTGCAGTATTTGGAATGGAAAATACCGCTAATTCTTTAAAAAAATATGTGGAATATTATCAAAGGAAATAATATTCAGCATCCCATAATTCAATTGGAGGAATGGCATTACATTTCGGGATAAAATAACGGCTTTCGAAAACCCAAACTTTAGACTTCTTTGGGCAGGTAGAGTTACATCAAATATGGCGCGACAAATGCGCGTGTTTCTAAGGGCTTGGATTGTTTGGGAAATCAGTAAATCGCCATTTCTTTTGGGATTTGTAACATCTTCATTGGCATGGCCAATGTTATTTATGCCATTTGTTGGTGGATTTCTAGCTGACAAAGTAGATAGAAAGAAACTGTTAAAATATACTGAAGTATCTTTAACAATACTGTGGGGAATTGTTGCCTCATTAGTTTATTTTGAAATAATTGAATGGTGGCACTTTGTTGTCTCTTCAGTTATGAGTGGTGTCATCCAATCCATAGGAAGACCAGGACATCAAGCAATACTCGGGAGTATCGTAACAAAAAAACAATTACCAAATGCTGTTGCATTGGATAATATAGCTGAGACGTGGCCAAGAGTAGCGGGCCCTGCTCTGGGTGGACTCCTTATAGCAATTATTGGAACAGGTTGGTTATTTATATTAACAACTATCGGTCAACTTTTTACTGCAATTACAATATTTTTACTAAAATGGAATCCTGAAGAACAAAAACTAAAACAAGATTCGAAAAAAATAAAATATCCCTTCTTTGAAGGGTTTAAACATGTTTGGCGTGAAAAAGTATTATTAGGATTAATTGCAATCGGATTTGCCTTCGCTATGGTTGGTAGTGCTGCTATGTTCTTATTACCTATATTTGCAGACGCAATTTTAGGGGTTGGAGCTTCTGGGTTAGGTTATATCATGACTGCATCTACTGTAGGTACATCTATAGGAGCACTTATAGTTGTTATGCTAAGTGAGTTTAAACATAGAGGATATTTGCTATTTTTTGTTGCAATGGCGAATACGGTAGTCATACTAGCTTTTTCCCGTTCTGAAATATTTATACTTTCTTTAATACTCGTATTTTTCATGGGAATGTCACAAATGATGTTTAGGAGTATGCGAATGATTGCAATGCAACTATTAACACCAAACGAATTAAGAGGACGTGTACTGAGTTTCGAAACTACAGTTCAAGGTACCACATGGATTGGAACATTAATTATGGGTTCCATCGCAGAATATTTAACACATAACCAAATTTATGTTGGTACAATTTCCTTAGGGGGAAATGCAATGAGTGGGGCAGCCGATGCTGTTCTAATTGGTGGTATTTTATACGGTATTATTAGTTTAATCTTTTTTAGTGTTTTTGGATCTATGAGACGATTCCGTTAACTCATTATGAAAAACACACTTTGAACTATTTATTTCTTTTTTGGAGAATGAGTAAATAATATTAATACTCCTGATACAACATAGAGCACAATAAACACAGAAAAAATCATATCGTATGATCCGAGTTGATCATAAAAGTAACCAGCCGCTACTGGCCCTATTGATAAAGAAATAATATTAAAGGGAGTAGTCAATCCTCTAATAGCCCCTAGATTAGTACGTCCATAATAATCAGCCCATATAATTATAGACATTAATACAACAGCGCCTCTAAATAATCCATAAATAATTGCAAAACAATATAACAATTCTAAAGAATTGCCGATAAGTAAAAAGTAAGTTCCTAATGCACTACCTATCATTACAATAAATGATAGGTATCTAACAGAAATCTTTTCTAAGAGAAATCCAAATAAAACTCGTGCAAAACCTGCAAAAATAGCCCATAAAGATATTATCAGAGCTGCTTGTGTCGAAGAGAATCCTTGATGAACAATATGATTAATTTGATGAGATAGTATGGCCATAACAGATATATTACTTAATCCAAAAGCAAGAATAATAATCCAAAATTGATAAGTTTTAATCGCCTCTTTAGCAGTCCATACCACTGTATCTAATTTTGAATCGTTAGTAATTACGTCATTTTCTACACTTATCTCATTATCAGGTAATAATCCATAATCCTCTGGTTGTCTTTTCATTAGAAAAGCTACTGGAGTCATGATAATTAAATGTAATAATCCTAAAGATACCCAAGCTGACTCCCAAGAATATGTAGTAATAATAATATTTATAACTGGTATTAATATTATCACTCCTACTGAACTTCCCAAATCAGAAAAACCTAAAGCTCTCCCTCGTGATTTGATAAACCATTTTGATATCACCGTACCTGTAACTAGATTACTTATCCCAGTAATTGCAATTGCACCAATAACACCATAAACCATGTAAAAAACCCATACATTTGTTATAAATCCCAAAACAATAGTTGAAATACCAGTAATGAGAGTTGAAATAAAGAATAGCTTTTTAGGTTCGGTTTTATCAATCCTAGGTCCAAGTAGTGGCCCAACCATTGTTCCTGCAATTTGTCTTAACGCGATTCCAACGGAAATACTTGCTACAGACCAATTTAATGAAGAAGACATCGGTTCAATAAATAATCCAATTGCTACAAGCCCAGTTACTGAATACATCGCATTAGAAAGGAAAGATCCAAACACGACCCACCATCCAAGGAAAAGAGATTTTTTTTCAATCATAAGCAACCTAAATATTTAAAATTAGTCATTATCTTAATTGGAAACACAATCCACTTCCTGCAACAATACCAGTAACCGTAATATAATTACAAATATGTATGAACAAATTTATGAAATTGTTAAACAAATTCCCTATGGTCATGTAGCTTCATACGGACAGATTTCTACTCGTATTAATGGATGTACGCCTCGTCTTGTTGGATACGCACTAAGTTCTTGTCCAGATGAATATGATATACCTTGGCATCGAGTTATAAATTATGAAGGTAAAATAAGTATACGAAGAAATAGATCAGGTGAAATAACTCAACGAGAAATGCTAGAATCTGAAGGTATCAAATTTGATATAAAAGACCTT
>CAYOMB010000019.1:0-13382 GCA_964404955.1 uncultured Dehalococcoidia bacterium | reverse complement strand
AAATCTTGCTCTGTATCCAAAACTATTCCAAAGTCTCCAGGACCAGTCCATGAAGGTGGAGTAGTTAATCTCAAATACTGACCCTCTTCCAAATTCAATCTCTCTAGTGTTTTAGATAATTCCATTTTGGCATTATCAGTAACTTCTATACTCATTATACCTATCCAATCTAATTGCTATTGTCACTATATCTACTAAATGCTAACATTAAATTTCTCAATTTTTTACTCTACAAATAATAATACATCAAATATATGACAAACAGAATAAAAAAAACTTTTGAAAATTTACAATTAAATAATAAAAACGGGATTATATTATATTTAACAACCGGCATACCCAATAATGAAACAACAGCCGAATTAGCCTTAGAATTATTTAATTCTGGGGCAGATATAATTGAATTGGGTATACCTTTCAGTGATCCTCTGGCAGATGGTGTAACAATACAACAATCAAGCCAAAAAGCCTTAGATAAAGGTGTAAATGTTGATACATGTTTTGATGTTTGCAAAATGATACGTAATAAAAATGAAAATAATCCTATCATATTAATGGGTTATTACAATCCGATTTTACAGTATGGACTAGATGAATTTGTCGCTAATGCAAAGTCTTGTGGAGTGGATGGTATTATAGTTCCAGATTTACCATTAGAGGAATCTTTCGTTTTATTAGATAAATGTTCTTCAACCGATATTAAACTCATATATCTAATAGCACCAACAACATCTACAGAAAGAATTAAAGAAATATGTAAAAACGGTGATGGTTTTTTGTATTGTGTAAGCGTTGCAGGTATAACTGGTGCAAGGAGTACATTAAGTACAGAGGGTATTAATTTAGTTAAGGAAGTCAAGCTACATAGTACCGTGCCTGTAGCTTTAGGTTTTGGTATTTCAACAAAAACACAATTAGCTGAAGTAAATAAACACGCAGACGCTGGAATAATCGGTAGTGCTTTAGTCAATATTATATCAAATTCTGATGAAAATACTGTGGTACAAAATGCTACAGATTTCTTAAAGGAATTGCAATAACAAAGGAGAAAATCCATGGCTCAGATAGCATGTCGAGGGATTAGAGGAGCTACGACTGCAGATAATAACGACAGAGAATCCATAATAGATGCAACTAAAGAACTATTAGAATCTATTGTTAATGAAAATGATTTAACTGTGGGTGATATTGCAGCAGCTTTTTTCACAACAACAAAAGATCTAACTGCTGAATATCCAGCAGTTGCTGCAAGAAGATCCTTAGGATGGACAGATGTTGCTTTGTCTAATACACACGAAATGGAAGTTCCAAACGATATATCGAGATGTATTCGTGTATTAATACTTGTTAACACTGATAAAAAACAATCTGAAATTAATAATATTTATTTAAAAGATGCAATCAATTTACGTAATCGTGGATCAGATATAAATTAAACTTAAAAAATTATTAATTGACCAAATACAAAAAAAAGTACATAATATCCGCCTCTGATAAAATATTAAATTGGTTTACTTGAGGAAATATGAATAAAACAGCACAAGATAATCCTGACTTATATGATGCTAATGTCATACAAACACAACCATTACCTGCACCTACAGAACTTATAGAAGAGTTTCCTGTATCTAAAGAACTTGGTAATTTTATTAGAACTGGAAGAAATGAAATTCATGATATTCTTACAGGTAAAGATGATAGACTTCTTATTATTTCTGGACCTTGTTCAATACATGATACCGATGCCGGTCTAGATTACGCTAGAAGACTAAAACCATTAACTGAAAAATATAAGGATAAGCTTTTAGTTGTAATGAGAGTCTATTTTGAGA
This sequence comes from uncultured Dehalococcoidia bacterium, assembly GCA_964404955.1. GTDB lineage: Bacteria > Chloroflexota > Dehalococcoidia > Lucifugimonadales > UBA6952 > UBA6952. Next base: position 11,550 of record CAYOMB010000019.1, on the reverse strand, counting down.
AACCTAGAACTACAGTTGGATGGAAGGGTCTAGTTTATGATCCTGACTTAAATGGCAGTTTTGATATGGTCAGTGGGTTAAAAAAAGCTAGGAAATTCCTTCTCGATGTTGCTAACCTTGGACTCTGGTCTGGTACAGAATTCTTAGATCCTATTACACCTCAATATTTTGGGGACCTCATTTCTTGGGGAGCTATTGGAGCAAGGACTTCAGAAAGTCAAACCCATCGCCAACTTGCAAGTGGTCTCAGTATGCCTATAGGTTTCAAAAACGGCACTGGAGGAAGTATTCAATTAGCTGTAGATGGAATAATATCCTCAAATTCCAAACATGGATTTCTAGGTGTCGACCGTTCTGGTAAAGCTGCAATTGTGACAACAAGAGGCAACCAAGATGCGCATCTTATACTTAGAGGTGGCAGTGATAAACCAAACTATGATTCACCATCAGTTTTAGACGCAGTTAATAAACTTAAAGATTCTGGTGCAAATACGAGTATTGTTATAGATGCCTCGCATGCTAATTCATTTAAAGACCACACAAAACAACCTGGAGTATTCAGGAATATCATAGATCAACGAATTTCAGGGAACAAAAATATCATAGGTCTTATGTTAGAAAGTAATATAAATCCAGGAAATCAGAAATTAGATGAGTCTGATCCTTCAAATTTAGTTTATGGAGTTTCGATTACTGATGCCTGTATTGGCTGGGAAGAAACTGAAGTATTGCTCGAAGAAGCATACAAAAGTATAAAATAATTATTTATTGTTTTCATGTGAATAATTTGGTGATATGGGCGAACTAAGAACTCAATTAGACTCTTACAGTATCCATCAAAATACAATTTTTTCAATTGGAATGTTTGATGGAATTCATTTAGGACACCAACATTTACTCAATCAAGTTTGTAAGATAGCCAAAGAAAATTCCTGTAAATCTGGAATTATTACTTTTACTGATCATCCTAGAAAACTATTTGACCCTTCTCTCGATATTTCTTTAATAACGTCTGTAAACCAAAAGAAATCTTTTATTGAAAATATGGGTATAGACTTTGTTATTCCCATCGATTTCACAAAATCTATTTCAGAGTTGACCTTTGAGCAATTCATTACAACAATAATAGATTCTGCAAATTTAAAAGGATTGGTGCTCGGACCTGATACTGCGATAGGATACAAAAGGCAGGGAACTCCAGATAAGTTAGAAAAATTAGGTGATGAACTAGATTATAAAGTATTTAATATTGATCAATTGAATTTTAATAATAAACGTGTAAGTAGCAGCTTATTAAGACAAGCAATCTCAGAAGGCGATATGGATTTATCTACACAGTATTTAGGAAGAAATTATTCAATTTCAGGAAATGTCATAAAAGGTAAGGGAATTGGAAATACAATTCTAGGATATCCAACTGCAAATTTAGATATATCTTCAGTGGAAACTATAATACCAGCAAATGGTATTTATGCCACAAAAGTTAAGCTAGATGGAAGGGAATTTATTGGTGCTACAAGTATCGGTTATAACCCCACATTTAATAATGAAGAAAAATCTATTGAATCTTTTATAATAGATTTTAATGAAAATTTGTATGGAAAAGACATAGAAATAAATTTTATAAAATGGATCAGAGCTGAAGAGTCTTTTGATAATACTGTTGAATTACAAAAACAAATGACCGATGATATTAACCAAATAAAACAACTTTTTAAGGGAATAAATTAAGTTGATAGACCAAAATACAATAGACACTATAACAAAACGAGGTGTCGAAGAAATAATAATTGAATCAGAATTTGTAAATCTATTAAAAGAAAATAAGCCTCTTCGATTAAAAATGGGATTTGATCCAAGTAGTTCAGATATACACCTCGGTCATGCAGTAGGCTTAAAAAAGTTACGTCAATTACAAAATATTGGTCATAAGTGTATTTTGATTATAGGCGACTGGACTGCAAGAATTGGTGATCCAACTGGAGTTTCTGCAACAAGAAAAATGCTCACGCAAGAAGAAGTTGAAAGTAATGCAAAAACTTATTTAGAACAGTTTTTTAAAATTGTTGATATTGACCAAACTGAAGTTGTTTATCAAAGTGAATGGTATGGAAATTTTAAGTTAGAAAATGTGATAGAACTTACAAGTAAATTTACTGTTGCCCAATTTTTGGCCCGAGAAGATTTTAATAATCGATATAAACAAGGTAAACCAATAGCCATAACTGAATTTTTGTATCCCCTATTACAAGCCTATGATTCTGTTGCTATTAATTCTGATGTTGAGTTTGGAGGAATTGATCAAAAATTCAATCTACTAGTAGGCCGAGAATTACAATCTATGAATGGAATGAAACCACAACAATGTCTCATGGTTCCTCTTTTAGTAGGTACCGACGGTACGAACAAAATGAGTAAAAGTCTCAATAATTATATTGGTATTACAGATAAACCAGAAGATATTTATGGCAAAGTAATGTCAATACCAGACAGTTTAATTGTAAATTACTTAGAGGTATTAAGTGATTTCAACAATAATGAAATTAAAGAAATGAAAAAAGCTATGGATCAGGGTAATGAAAACCCAATGATTTTTAAAAAAGAATTAGCAAAAGATATTGTGTCACAATTCTACACAATACAAGATGCAATTAATTCTGAATCTAATTTCAAAATGGTAGTACAAGGAAACGAAATACCTGCAAATTTAGAAAATCATGATTTAAATGAAATTATTAATATTAAATTAAGTAACATACTAGTAAAAACATCCATGGCTAAAAGTAACAGTGAGGCAAAAAGATTAATTAATCAAGGTGCTATAGAATTAAATGGTGTCAAACTGACTGAAGATACAGAAATGAACTCTCTGAAAGAGGGCGATATATTTAAAATTGGCAAACAAAAATTCTTTCAAATTAGTCAGAATACGTAACATAAGTAGTTACTTATCGTCATTTCTTATACTAAAATGTCTTTAGTTTTGATTACGACATTGATATAATGTGAATTAATTCACAATACAGTAAGGAGAATACATTGAATTTTAACCTACGGACCCCTGGACCTACACCAGTACCTGAGGATATATTACAAGCTTCAGCAGCTCAAATGATTAACCATCGAGGACCTGAATTTAAATCATTAATTGAAAGTGTGACTTCAAAAATTAAAGACGTTTTTCAAACTTCAAATGATTTATACATTCTTACCTCATCTGGTACAGGGGCACTTGAATCAGCTGTAGTAAATACAATTTCTCCTGGTGATTCAGTACTTTCAATAAGTGTAGGAGTATTTGGTGACCGTTTTTCTCAAATTGCTCATATGTATGGAGCAGATGTAACTGATTTAAAAATTGAAGCAGGAAAAGCAGTTGACCCTGAGCAGATCCGCCAAGAATTAAATGCTAATCCCAAAATATCCACTGTCATTATTACCCATAATGAAACATCTACTGGAATTACCAATGACCTTCAAAGTATTGCTCAGGTGGTAAAAGGAGAATTTGATAAACTTCTTCTTGTTGATAGTGTTAGTGGTATGGGTTCTATTCCTTGCCCAGTAGATAACTGGGATTTAGATGTTGTGGCAAGTGGTTCACAAAAAGGTTGGATGGCTCCTCCAGGACTTGCATTTATTAGTGTAAGTAAAGAAGCATGGGATGCACAATCAAAAGCTACTACACCCCGATTTTACTTTGACTGGGAAAAAGCAGAACAATATCTTCAAAGAGGTCAAAATCCTTGGACACCCGCTATTTCAGTAATGTACGCAATGGATAAATCTTTAACAATGATTTTGAATGAAGGGCTTGGTGCTGTGTATGAACGACACCAAACAATTGCAACCAAAACCCGTGAAGCTGTAAAATCCATTGGCTTAGAACTTTTTGCTGATGAGAATTATGCATCTAATACTGTTACAGCAGTCAAAGCTCCCGAAGGAGTAAACTGTGGAGAGTTACTTGCTAATTTACGTACAAAATACAATATTGTATTAGCAGGGGGACAAGCATATTTAGAAGGTACAATGTTCAGAATTGGACATTTGGGTTTTGTTCCTGAAAAAGAAATTGATGAAGTAATTGATGCTCTTAAAAAAGAGCTGGGGCGATAAATTTAGGTAACAAAATGAAACCCAAAATTTTAATTTCAGATCGTATTAATGACAAGGGTATTGAAATTCTTAATAAATTTAGTGATACCGATGTAATTACTGGTTTGAAAGAAAATGATTTAATCCAAAAAATACCCGAATATGATGCTCTAATAGTAAGAAGTGAAACAAAAGTTACAAAATCTATTATAGAAGCGGGCTCAAATCTTAAAGTTATTGGAAGAGCAGGAGTTGGAGTCGATAATATAGATATCCAATCAGCTACCAGTAAAGGTATTGCAGTCGTTAATTCTCCTACAGGTAATACTATAGCTGCTGCAGAACATGCTTTTGCTTTAATGCTAAGTCTTTCAAGAAGAATTCCAGAAGCTAATCAAACCATGAAAGAAGGTAAATGGAATCGAAGTTCATTTATGGGTGCTCAATTACAAGACAAAACCTTAGGACTAATTGGACTAGGTAAAGTCGGTGTAGAAGTTGTTAAGAGAGCTAACGCATTTGGAATGAAAATTCTTGGCTACGACCCATACATATCCAATGAACTTGCTAAGAGTTTATCTGTAAATCTAGTAGAACTAGATGAAATATACAAAAACTCTGACTTTATAACACTTCATATACCACTCCTCGAATCTACCAAAGGTTTGATTGGTCTGAATGAACTAAAAAAAATGAAACCAACAACGCAAATAATTAATGCAGCTCGTGGAGGATTAATTGATGAAGATGCATTGTATGAAGCTTTAGCAAATAATATAATTTCAGGTGCAGCTGTTGATGTTTTCGTAGATGAACCTACACAAAATCAAAAGTTAGTAGATTTACCTAATTTAGTTTCAACTCCGCATTTAGGAGCTTCTACAAGTGAGGCTCAAGTAGAAGTTGCTCTAGAGGTAGTTCAAGAGGTTTTAGATGTACTTGATGGTAAATTTGCAAAATCGACAGTAAATCTTCCATTCCTTCCAGATGAAGCTCAAAAAGTTTTAACCCCCTACTTTAAAACTGCTGAACTTTTAGGTGAGATCATTACACAACTATCAGAAGGCCAGTTTAAATCTCTAAAAATTATATATAACGGAGATTTATCTCAATACGATACTAATACATTAAAATCTTCAGTATTAGTTGGTTTACTAAATGCTTCCTCAAATGAGAAAGTAAATATTATCAGCGCACCATTCATAGCTCAAAATCGTGGTTTACATATTATTGAAGAAAAGAATCCTTCTTCGGATTTATTCAGTTCTGTTTTGTCACTAGAACTTACTACAGTAAAAGGTAAATTTTCCATATCAGGTGTCAATATTGAAAATGAAACACATATAGTTAAGGTTAATGACAGATCACTTGATTTTACCCCTTATACTCCATACCTGCTATTTATTGAAAACCTTGATCGCCCTGGAACGATTGGAAAAGTTGGGACTGTCGCGGGAGAATATGATATAAATATTGCGTTTATGACCGTAGGGAGAAATGCACCAAGAGATACAGCAATAATGATAGTTGGTATAGATGATGCACCAAATACAGAAGTGATTGAATCGATGAGAAAGATCAAAAATATAGTTAGTGTTAAGGGTGTTAGTTTAAATATATCTTAAATATTTTCTTTCAAAGAATTATAAACAAAACCTGTTGGCACCTTAGGATGAAAATATGTAGATTTTGGAGGAAGTTTTAAACCTAAATCTACTATTTCTTCAAATAAGTCCAAGGGGAATGGTTTAACTAAAAATAATACTTGGACGGTGTTTTCTTCAACAACTTCGTCCAGATCGTGAAAATAAACGACTTTTTTCTCTAATTCTTCATAAAAACAATTTTTAAAGACTCCTTCATATAAAACCCAACCCTCACATCTTATAAATAGTTTTGGATCAAAATTAGTTTCAATGTGTTCAAAATTAATTTTGCTACTAATTTTATAAAATCTAATAGCATTGGTTAATTTATTCACATAAATCATGCATGGGTAATTAGTATCAATAACCATTTGTTCTAATTGTTTTAAATCATAATTATCAACATCTGATTGAGGTAGAGGAACTTCTTCGAAATATTCTATCAATGTACTTTCTAATGTATCAATATCTTCTTCTGTTAAAGATTGTAAACCTCGATGATATGGCAATAAAGACAAACCAGGATCTTGAATATCAATACAATTAACCATGATAAAATTTTTACCATTGTTGGATAAATTATTTTCATCTCTGTAAGTTAAAGCTGTTTCATAACGATGGTGACCATCAGCGATAAGTAAAGGAAATTCTCCTATCCCTTTGCAAATTTTTTCTATAATATCTCTATCATTAATAACCCATAAATAAACTTTTTCATTTTCAGTTATTTCTGCCGATTGAGTTTCCGGCAAACTTATAATATTGTTGATAATTTGAGCAACTACCTTCTCTGAATCTCTGAACAACATCATTATTGGACTAAAATTTATATCAGTTGCTTCCATAAGTTTTAAACGATCAACTTTAGGACCTGATCGTGTTTCTTCATGAGGAAGAATAGTACCAGAATCTAAAGATTCTAATTCTAAGGATGCATAAATCTCATATCGAGAAATTATTTCATTGTTAATAGAAAATTCATGCTTTGATAGATATAAACATGGATTTTTATCCTGGATTATTTTTCCTTCACTGATCCAAGATAAAAATAGTTCTGATGCACGCAAATAATCTTCGTCATTTTGTCCTGGTAATTCTACATGGATGGCATTATATTTGCTTTTACTTTCTAAATCGTATTTTTCCTCAGTGGAAATTACATCATAAGGTGGAGAGACCACTGAAGTAATATCTTTAGTACCAAGATTATATCTGAGACCTTTAAATGGAATAATGTTTGGCATATGACTCCTATTTATTAATTTTTTAACTACTTCATAATGATATAATGAGCCATCATAATTTTCTATAAGAATGAGTTGCAAAAAATTAATGATATAGAAAGGATTACAATATTGAAAATCGGATTGCTAGGTGGAACTGGTCCAGAAGGAAAAAGTTTGGCTTTAAGGTTTGCAATGGCAGGGCATGAGATATACATTGGTTCAAGAGATATCACAAAAAGCTGCGAAGTAGCCAAAGAAATTAAAGAAAAACTACTATCAATATTGCCTCAATCTCCGGTAATCCATGGTGAGACAAATGAAAACACTTCTCTCAATTCGAAAGTTATATTTATTACAGTACCCTATAATGCTCAAAAACAATTAATATCAGGGCTAAAAAATACACTTAATGATCAAATAATTGTAAACACTGTAGTACCAATGAATTTTGAAAATGGAAAACCTTCTATTGTTACTGTCAAAGAAGGATCTGCAGCAGAACAAATACAAACAATAGTACCGAACATGAGAGTGATTTCTGCATTTCATAATGTAAGTGCAGTCGAGCTTTTAAAAACCAATGCTATAATAGAAGGCGATGTTATCGTTTGTGGAAACGATGAAAAAGCTAAAGAAATTATAATGGATCTCACTAAAACAATAAAAAACCTTAGACCAATTGATGGGGGAGATTTAATAAACTCATCAATCGTAGAAAACATTACTGTATTGCTACTGAGTATTAATAAAAGATATAAAACTAGAACTAATATCCAGATTAAGGGTATAACATAATATTAAAGGGGAGAAAGAAATGTCACAACAAAGACAATTTGAATGTGCAAAGTGTGGACACCAAAATTATCGTACAGAAGAAATTAGAGCAACCGGATCAGGATTTTCAAGATTTTTGAATATCCAAAATAAAAAATTCACTGGGGTAATTTGTGCTCAATGTGGATTCACAGAATTTTACTCATCAGGCAGAAGTGGGCTAGGTTCGAATATACTTGATATGTTTACGGGATAATAATAAATAGAAAGTATTTTTTATGTACCTAGTAGCTCTTTCAATGATATTTTCAACGTTATTAATAACGGCAAATATCACTGCAGTAAAGATAATTCAATTTGGCCCAGGTGGCATAGATGCTGGAATAATTGCTTATCCCTTCACGTTTTTGATATCTGATGTTATCTCTGAAGTTTATGGAAAAAAAACTGCTACAAAAATAATTTGGCTAGGGTTTATTGCTAGCATCTTGATGACATCAATGATATACCTAGCTGGACTATTACCTTCGGCAAGTTTTTGGGAAGATCAATCTTCTTACGACACAATATTGGGAGCAGTTCCACGAATTGTTATTGCTTCAATGATAGCCTATCTCATTAGTCAACATCATGATGTTTTTGCTTTTGACTTATGGAAGAAATATACGAAAGGCAAATATTTATGGCTGCGAAATAATGCCTCAACTATAGTATCTCAAGCAATAGATACTGTGATTTTTGTACTAGTAGCATTTTTAGGAGTGTATAATAATGATGAGCTTTGGGATATGATTTGGATGACATATATTATAAAATTAGGTGTTGCCATACTTGATACCCCATTAGTTTACTTAATAGTATGGAAATTGAAAAAAATTGAGGGAAAAGTTTAAGGAGTACCAATTGAAAACAGGACTTGAAGGAAAAACAGTAATGATATCCGGTGCTAGTAGGAATATCGGGAAACAAACTGCTATATTGATGGCCGAAGAAGGAGCTAATTTAGTTTTATGTACACAAAAAAGTATTGAGCCTTTGCAAGAGACTGCAAATGAATTAGAAGAATTAGGAGCAAAGGTAATAGCTGAACTTTGTGATGTAACAAATCAAGATCAAGTTAACAAATTTGTTGAAAAAGCTGTAGATAAATTTGGTTCAGTCGATGTATTGATTAATAACGCAGTTTTTCGTTCTCAGCATTCGGTTTTAGAGACAATTGATGAAGAATGGAATAGAAATATAGAAGTTAATCTTTCTGGCCCTTTCAAAACAACAAAAGCTGTACTACCACATATGATAAAAAATAATTGGGGACGGATTATTAATTACTCAGGTATAGCACCATTTCTTGGTGCAGGAGCAGCTAAAGCAATGGTCAAACTTGGTATAGTCGGCTATACCCGAGGACTAGCTAGAGAAGTCGGAAAAAATAATATTACTGCAAATTGTATTGGACCTGGATCAATTGATGTAGAAAGAGATTCTGGTTTAGGAGATGTTGGAACAAGAATACACGAAACACTTGGGATACCTGCTGGTCGACAAGGCACACCAGAAGAAATTGCATCATTGGCTGTATATCTTTCTAGTGAAATGGCTGGTTATATTACTGGACAGTGTTACCTTGCAAACGGTGGAGCCTATTTCCAATAAAGCTTTACCCTGTTTCAACAATTGGTTGCGCTATCATCCACAAACTAAGCATTGTATATAAGATCATTAAGACCATCATTGGATATTGACTAAGTAATACTGTTCTATATTCTTTGAATTTTTGGGTTGCAGCAACGTGCGATAGGTATGCTGCTGAAATATGTCCTATAACAATAAACACTATTGAAGCATACCATGCAAATTGGGCATCAATTATTGCTATATTAGATTTATAATCAGCAGTTCCAAAAATATTCCAACCTAAACCTGCAGGATCAGAAATCAGAGGAATTATCATCTGGCCTTGAATTAACAAAAATCCTAAGTAATGCGCTAAATGGTAAGCAATTGATATTGGAACTAATGACAATATAAAAGTTTTAGCCAACTCAGTAATTGTAGTAGTTCTACCTATAATAGTATGTATGAAGAACATTACAGTCATATACACCAACAAAAAGAATAAAGGGAACATTGCTAGTAGTAAACTTTTTATTACTAAAACAGCATTAGAACCTAAGCCTTCAACTAATGGATATACACTAACTAATAATTTTCCCCATATTGGTGTCGAAGAAAAGCCATCAAATGCAATTACAGAAAGAATTGATAAATGGGTCATTACCAAAGACATTCTTACTTCGCGGTTATCTTTTAATCCCATTCCAAAAAATCTGAATTCTATACTTTTACGATCTTTAAGAAAAACAATAGGACTAAATCGATTAAATAAATCAAATACGACGTTGAATATCTCACCATACTTTAGCCATGTCGATCTACCAAATGCTAACATACCTATTATTGTTATTACCGAATATATAATCAAAAGACGGGATAAAGCAGAAGGTAAAGCAGCGTAAGGATACACTAATTCTATCCATGCCAAAAGCCACATAAAAAGTGCTGCAGGCCACCAACCCCACGACTTAGGATAATCAAACCAAGGAATAATCTTTGAATTTGTAAATAACTTTACGGAATTTTCATATATTAAATAAATATTGTTCCATGGATTTACAATATTATGGATATTAAAAATCAAGGCAGAAATGTAAGCTATGCCTACCCACCATATAATCCAAAAAAATGTTGGGAAAATATTATTAGAAGGTTGTTGATCTCCTACAAATCCAGAGATAATGCAAATAATAAAAACTAGTATAGATAGTAGTCGAACTAAGCTAACAAATATAAATGATATCTTTGTTGAAAAATAAGTACTAAGGTTAATTTTAGAATATTCAAAACTACTATCCACTTTCTTTAACATAAAAGAAATAAAGAAAATAGAAATCGTAACAGTTAAGCCGCCACCTATAATATAAAGATACAGAGGAATTGGTAAATCATATCTTTCGCCAAAACCATGTGCCAAAGCTGCGGTTGGACTTATTATCCATACCGAAAGTATAAATAATGCAAAACGAATATTTCTGTTAATCACTGAATCTCCTAAGGATATACTTTAAGTGATGCAATAATATTTTCACCACCATGTCCATGCTCATGTCCATCGTGCCCTTTTTTCTCACCCATTATTTCTATTTCTACTTCATCACTAATATTATATTCACAGTGACTTGTAGATGATAAAGCAACTCGAACTTTATAATTACCAGGTTCTAAATCTTTTAAGGTTAATGTATCCATATGATACATTCCTTTTAATTCATTATTTAGATATAGATGCCAATGACCCTTCGTAGTGTCTTCAGTATTATGATCGCTATGTTCATTTTTATCATTTGAGCCAGCTACCAAAGTAAAATTCTTTATATTTGGGTTGATTACTAAAGAACTATTAGCAGAATCTTTATTAACTTCAAGGTTGATTGATGGGGACGCACTATCAGTTGTAGAAAACTGCTTTTCACACTTTTCATGTTCTTCTCCATGGCCACCATGATCATGGCTATGATGAGAATGCTCATCATCAGATGAATGTAATGCCATGTCAAACTTTCCTGTAGCATTTGCTTCAAAAGTTAATATTTTATTATTCTGTCCACTTTGTAATTCAGCCTCAAGATCATATCCATGTAAATGCAAAACATATGAACTATCACTTTTAACATTAAAAGTAACTGTATCGCCTTTGTTAGCTTCAAAACTTTGTTTTTCTTCTAATTCTCCATGGTGTATTTCTAAAT
>CAYOMB010000018.1:10932-13812 GCA_964404955.1 uncultured Dehalococcoidia bacterium | reverse complement strand
TTTTTAAACCTGTTAGTAGTGATTTAAGTTGTATATTTTGTTGTGATGAAGACATGATTATTACACCTAACATACCCAATACTACAGCTATACTACTAAGAATATTCAGATATGCTTGAAAGAAAATTGCACCAAATATAGCAACTTGTATAGCTTCTGTTTTTGTATATGCAGTACTGACAGCGAAATTTCGATGAGAAAATAGAGAAACTAATAATATTGTTCCAATAATTTGAAATAATCCTGCAAATAAACAATACAGCATAAATTTTTGACTTATTGAGGGAAATTCCAAACCGTTATTGTGCAAGAAGAGTACGTAAAGGATCACAATAGGAAATCCAAATATAAATCGTATCCACGTAATAACTTCTGCAGAAAGAAATGTGGTTAATGATTTTTGCAAACTAGTTCGAATAGTTTGCATTAATGCGGCAAAAATAGTGATAAAAACCCAAGTAGACATTTTATCCTAATCTTAATTCAGGAATTTCTATTCCTAATTGTGGGACTAAAAGTGTGGTAATTTTTATATTATCGATAATATCTTGAGATAATGGACTAACAAGTTTGTAAAATCCATCTTCAAAATTATCACGCATTATTATATTCATAGATATCAATTTAGCAATTTGTGTTCCAATTACTACTTGATAATCAGCATTGGGAATATTGAAATTAGTAAACCATTCTTGATAAATTTTACCCCAAGTTTCACTTCCTTTTGCAGAAGATAAAGAAACATCTACTCCATTAGGGTAGCAACCTTCAGAAAATCGTTTGAATACTGCATTGAAAATATCGTCCCGTGATTTTACCTGTCTGGGTTGATCCGGGTCGAAATGTATCCACGATGCAAGTATACAACAATCAATTAATGCTGTAGGTGGTTTTAAAATAGCATTCTTTTCATCCATCCCTTGCCCCTATACCTTTTTCTTTTAGCATTACGATTGTCGCATTTCCTTAGAGATTTGCCAAACACTAATTAACAGTATTTTTTGACTTTTTTAATCCAAACCATGCAATCAATGAAGAGATAATTCCTAGAATGATAATTATTGAACCTAATATATAGGAGATTTGAAATGCATACATAAATGATTCAATTGAATTTTGAGATGAAGACGCATATAAGATATCAATATTTGGTGACTTTGATTGATATAAAGATATGAATAACCACCCTATAATTGTAACCGCTGTTACGCTACCAAATGCTCGAGAAATGGCTGATATTGCTCCCCCTGTTCCTAAGGAACTCGATGACATTTTGCCCATGATTAAGCTTAAATTTGCACTTTGAAAAAGGCCTATACCTGACCCGACAATAATCATTCTTACTCCTATCCCTATTAGTGACGAGTTGGCAGATAAGATACTATACGAGAATAGTCCTATACTGACAATAATTAATCCAACTACACTAATAATTCCAGGACCATATTTATCTGATAAATATCCACCTATTGGAGAACAAAACGATATTGAAATTGCATTCAGTAGGAGAAAGATACCTAAGATTATTGATGAAGCTGAAATAATTTCTGCAACAAAAAAGGGAAGTATAAATAAATTAACAAAAGATCCCATGTACAAAAATAGATTTGCAAAAAATCCCCCTAGAACAACAGGATTGTTTATTAAATTAAACTGAATTAATGGATTACTTAACATCATTTGCCTCCTAGCAAATAATGTTATTGAAATAATAGAAATAACTAAGGTAGACAAAGTTATAATTGCAAACCAGCTAATTTTTGTCCCCAAATTTATAAATAATATTGCAGATACAATACCGATAAATACAAGTATTGCTCCTATCCAATCGAAATTATTACTTTTTGGATTTTGTTGAATGACTGGTTTAGTAAAATTTTTTATTAGAGTTAATGAACCAATAATACATAATATACATATTGGTAATCTGCCTAAAAATATCCATTGCCAGGAGAAAAATTCGAGTATAGTACCAGCGAATACCGTACCAAAAACCAAACCAAAACTTCCTATTCCAACCATCACTCCAAGTGCTCGACCTCTGTAATATGATGGGAATAAAGAAGTTGCTAAAGCTGGTGCGATAGATAATATAGCGGAATTACCAAATGCTTGTAGAATTCTGAACCCCAGTACAGAATTAATAGTTGGAGAAAATCCAATAGATATCATTGCTAATGAATAGATAATTAGTCCAAAAATAAAAACGTTTTTTAATCCAAATACATCTCCTGCACTCCCCATTGGTAATTGTAGGGCTACAGTGGTACCAAGATAAAAAATTATCATAAGATAAGTTATGTTAGGGGAAACTGAGAAAAACTCTGATATATTTGGTAGAGCAACATTAACACTGATGTCTAAAGCACTTAGAAACATACCGGAACCAACAACAAAAAGCTGGATCCACTGAATCCTATTTACTGTATCAGGTGAGTTTGTGTCGTTACTTTTAGGTGTATAGAACAAGAGTATTAATTATTTACTGTTGTTTATTAAGTAAGGGATTAATCCCATCTTCAAGGTCTACTTCCAAGGCATTTATTGATAAGCAGAGCATATTGTAGTAACCAATAATTGCTATCAAGTCAATAAGAGCTTTCTGACCAAGTAAGTGTTCTACTGCACTATAAGTTGCATTAGATATTTTAGTATTTTCTAGTAATTCTTTCGTAAATTGTACAAATACTCCTTCTTTTGGCAGTAATTTACGTGGTGGTATATTGTTCTGTATAGTTTCGATTACCTCTTGTCTTATACCTAGCTCTTTCGCTGAGTCAACGTGGTGAGTCCAAACATATTCACAGTTTTGAATTTTAGATATTGTTAAGGTTATTATTTCTCTGATTTCAGAGTTAATTGTAGGTGAAACATATCTTA
>CAYOMB010000018.1:8900-10832 GCA_964404955.1 uncultured Dehalococcoidia bacterium | reverse complement strand
GTTAAGGTTATTATTTCTCTGATTTCAGAGTTAATTGTAGGTGAAACATATCTTAGTTCTTCACCTAGGGATGCAATTTTTGTTGCAATTTCAGGGCTATTTAGTAAAGCTTTAAATGGTCGAGCAACATGTCCTCGATATTTAGCTATTTCATCATAGAACTGTTGTTTATCACTAGGAATTTCATCTCTTTCTAAAATATCAACTCTAGGCATAGTTTTTCCTCCAATTAAAATTATCTTAGCTATTCCAGGCTTTTTTTGCGATTCGATTAGCTTCTTTAATTATGTATTCTTCATCTAAGTTTAGAATTTTATGGTTTTTCATAATCCACTTACCATCTACCATAACAGACTCAACATCTTGTATTTGACCCATATGAACCCAATTTGAAACAATATCTGTTTGAGGTGTCATATGTGGTTGAAAGGTATTCACTATAATTAAATCAGCTTTATTTCCTTTTGCTATATATCCACCATTATTAATTCCTAAAGACTGGTAACCATTTTGTGTCGCCCATTTATATACTTCGTTTGGATTTGGATTTCTACCATCCATCATTCGTATACGTTCCATAAATAATCCGGTTCTCATAACTTCGATCATATTTTCATCCATGTTGTCTGAGCCCATTGAAATATTACAGCCATATTTTTCCAGATCCTTTATATTAGGGCTTAATCCTCTTCTTGCAGCTATTGATGAATTGAATGATACTGATGATTTGAATTTGCCTAATAGTTGCTCCTCTTTTTTTGTCATACATCTACAATGAGCAGCAACAAGTTTACTTGTTAGAAAATTATTTTGCTCTAAGTATTCAGTAGGTGTAACACCATAATTATCTTTTATATTTTGCACTTCTCCCCATAATTGATTCAGATGAATTGTTGAAATAACATCGAGTTTCTCTTGCAGTTTTCGTAATTCCTGTAATGATTGTGGTGAATTCATATCAGGTGCATGCGCTGCAAGAGCTACTAAAACTCTCGATCCATCATATCCATTCCATTTGGAGTGTAAATTAGTAATTCGTTCTAAACCAGCATCTATTTTTTGTTGATCAGATTCAAATTTACCCGGCTCTCCGATATTTCCAGATACTCTATCGGACATTTGTTCTGCTAAGATCAAACGTAGCCCACTTTTTTGAATTTCATTTGCGTAATTCATAATACCTTGTGCTATTTCCATAGCGACTGTGGTTCCAGATTTAATTGCTTCTATTACACCTAATAAAACCATAATTTGTTGTTCTTCTGTTGAAATCTTTGGTAGTGATCTTCTAGGAGGACCTGGAAATGGAGGAGTATTTGCATAAGATTCATTTTCAAAAACTCCTCGAGCAAGAGTTAAACTTAAATGGGTATGACAATTTGAAAATCCTGAAAATATTACTCGATTGTTTGCATCTATTGTGCTTGCTTCAGGATATTTCTTATGAGCTTCAGTAGTTGGTAATAGATCGAGGATAATATCGTTTTCAATAATAATAGATTGATTTTCTAAAACTGAAATAGTATCAGTGCCCATTACAATTTTCCCATTTTGTATAGCAGTTTTCATGTTTTTCTCCTGTAGTTATTTATAATGGAAAATAATTTTTGGTTAATAGATTGTTTTAGTTTTTAAAACCTAATAGGTCTATGTTGTTTATGACTCCTTTTGATTGAATAAGAACTTTAAAGTCGCCATAGTCTTCTGGATCAATGAGGGTTTTCATAGCTATGCGACTTAATTCTTTTCTTGCGTATGATAATTCTTTTGTATCAAGGGAATCTAAATAAGAATAAAAACCGAGATTTTCTAAAAATCTACGCTGTAATGAATATCCTTGTGTTGTAAAACCTTGCTTTTCTCCAGCTCTCATAAGTGATGTGAAATCGACAAATGATGTAATATCTTGGGAACCAATATTTTGGTATGGAT
>CAYOMB010000018.1:5321-8800 GCA_964404955.1 uncultured Dehalococcoidia bacterium | reverse complement strand
GATGTGAAATCGACAAATGATGTAATATCTTGGGAACCAATATTTTGGTATGGATCATTATTATATTGATGCCGATTGTAACACATTAAAGTCCCATTATTATGTTTTGATGAATAAAGATCTTCCGATAATTCACCATAATCAATCGATAGTATAAAACCTTTGTCCAAAGTTTTTGAAACCTGGGACATCCAAGTATCAATGCCTAGATTTATTTCACCTCGGAATCCTTCTGGTAAAGAAAGATTTAATGATTCTAAGCGATTAGTTATTAATGGATTGGATGGAATATCTAAAATTTCACTAAAGCCTGCATTTGAAGTTGTTACATATACTTCTTTCACTAATCCGTCTTGTATAACAAATTGGTGAAAAGGGAAATTATCTACTAATTCATTGCAAAGAATACAGCCGGTTATGTTTTTAAAAGGGGTAACTCCTTCTGCTTTTATTCGATTAATTCCCCATGTCATTTCTCTTTTATTAGAGCGATTATTTTGAGCTTCTCCATCCCATCCAAGTGATTCATTTAGCGAATCTGGCCACCAAGGTTCGTAATCTGTAGCTACATATTGTAGTGCGTTAGAAAAGTCAGAGTCTAATAGCTGAATTTCATCTACAATAGATCTTGCAAGTGCTCCATCACCAGAACCTACTTCAATAATTTGAAAAGGAGAAGGAAATTCAAGAATTTGCCACATTTGTTTTAGTTGCTTTGCGATAAGTGTTCCAAATAATGGATGGCTTGTTGGAGATGTTCCAAATTCTGCATTGATTTTGTTTGCACGAGTAGAGTAAAAACCACCCCTAGGAGAGTAAAGACAAATTTGCATAAATTGAGAAAACGTTATCGGTCCGTTTTTCTGAATAAGATCACGGATTTCTTCCTCAACATTTTTCACACATCACCTCTGATTTTTGAGTCCTAACCCATATTTGGCACTTATCCAACCAGCACCCATAGCACCCACTATGGCAATTAAGTAATTTTCTCCATTAAATAACAGATTGGTTATCAGTATAGCAACAATAGTTGCAATACTCATACTCAATCCATATGTAAGAAAAATTCTCAACTTCATAATTTTCTCGTAATCATTGATTTTTTGAATAATGTACACTATTCTATTATTATATATATAATAGCTAAGGATACCAAAATGCCACGTGGTGGATCAAGACTTGGAGCTGGTAGACCTAAAGGTCAAGGAAAATATAAAGAATCAACCAGACCTATTCGAATACCTGAAAGTATGGTTCAAGAAATATTAGAATATGTTGAAACGAGTGGCTATCATTTGCCTTTATATGCGAGTGCAGTACAGGCTGGATTTCCTTCTCCTGCCGATGATTATCTTGAAGGTAAATTAGATTTAAATAAACATCTTATTAAGCATCCAACTGCTACTTTTTTTGTAAGAGCTGCTGGACAATCTATGATTAAATCAGGTATTCATCATGGTGATATTTTGGTGGTTGATCGTAGTCTAGAAGCTAAAAATGGGAAAATTGTTATAGCAGCTATAGATGGGCAATTAACGGTAAAGAGGTTGAAAAAATCATCTCAAGGAACCTATCTTATGCCTGAAAATGATGAGTACGAACCTATTAAAATTGAAGAAAATAATGATGTGGTAATTTGGGGTGTAGTAACTAATGTGCTACATGAGGTATAGACAGTTTGAGTATATTTGCATTAGTCGATTGCAATAACTTTTATGCATCTTGTGAACGAGTCTTTAATCCTCGCTTGATAGGGAGGCCAATTGTTGTTCTTTCTAATAATGATGGATGTGTGATTGCACGTTCTAATGAAGCAAAAGACCTGGGGATTCCTATGGGAGCTCCATATTATCAACATAAATCATTTATAGAAAAAAATAATGTCAAAGTTTTTTCTTCTAACTATCAATTTTATGGCGATATGTCACAACGTGTCATGAAATCACTGAGTATGATGTTACCTAATCAAGACGTTGAAATTTATTCGATTGATGAAGCATTTTTACGTTTAGATGGATTTGCAATGAGAGATTTATTTGATTGGGCGCTTGAAGTTAGGAATAACGTTCTTCAATGGACTGGAATACCTACATCTATTGGTATAGCTCCCACAAAAACACTTTCTAAAATTGCTAATCATATTGCAAAAAAACAGACTGAAAGTGGAGTATTTGATCTAAGAGATATAGACTTACAAGAATATATTATGGCAGATTTACCTGTAGAAGAATTATGGGGAATATCTCATAGATGGGGTAAGAAGTTACGATCTTTAGGTATATCCACAGCACTTCAATTAAGAAATACTGATCCAAAGTTTATTCAGAAAAAGCTAAGTGTAGTAGTAGAAAGAATGGTATATGAACTTCAGGGATTATCTTGTCTTGATTTAGAAAAACAAGTGCCCAAAAAATCTATTATGTCTTCGAAATCTTTTGGCACTTTACTTGATAAATTAGAACCAATAGAACAAGCGTTATCAACCTATGCAGTACGAGTATGTGAAAAATTGCGTCAGCAAGGCAGTAAAGCTAAAAGTTTATACGTTTTTTTACAAACAAATCCATTTAGAGTTGATCAACATCAGTATCGAAATAGTTTGAAATTTGAATTTGATTTACCTACATCAGATACAGCTGTTATTATTCGTGTTGCCAAAACGTTATTAAAACAAATATATAAATATGGGTACTATTACCACAAATGTGGAATTATGTTATTTAATTTGGTTTCAGAAGAGTATCAACAAGGTCATTTTTTTACACCACAAGATTCATCTCGCGATAGTTTGATGAAATCCATAGATATAATTAATGAATCTATGGGGCGAGAAACGATATTTTATGCGGCTCAAGGAGTTAATCAAAATTGGAAGATGAAAAGAAATAATCTTTCACCACGGTATACGACAAATTGGGAAGAACTCGTAAAAGTATATTAGTATCTAATAATAAAAATCATATATAATAATTAGGTGTCACTATTATATATGTAAAGGATATTTTAACACGTGGATAATACAAAAATTGGTTGTTTATTAATGAATATTGGAACTCCGTCTGAACCAACTATACCCAGTGTACGATCATATCTTAAAGAATTTTTATCTGATCCAGACGTTATCGATACTAATCCTATTTTACGTTGGATTATTGTCAATTTGTTTGTTGTACCATTTAGACCGCAAAAAGTACTACCCCAATATCAAAGTGTTTGGATGGATGAAGGATCTCCTTTGCTTGCTTACACTAAAAGATTTGTAAAAAAAATTACAGCAATAAACTCAGATATCATATTTGATATCGGTATGAGATATGGTACACCATCGATAGAACAAGGGATTAAAAATTTACAAGAGGCTAAAGTAGAAAAAATTGTATTATCCCCTATGTTTCCCCAGTATGCACAAGCTACTTCAGGTTCGTGTATAAAAAAAGCAATTCAAATTATTGAAGATCAAAATATAAATATTCCTT
>CAYOMB010000018.1:0-5221 GCA_964404955.1 uncultured Dehalococcoidia bacterium | reverse complement strand
TCGTGTATAAAAAAAGCAATTCAAATTATTGAAGATCAAAATATAAATATTCCTTATGAAATCAATCCATATTTTTATCACGAAGATTTTATAATTAATTGTTTAGCTGAAACAATTGAAAATTCTAATGTGTATCAAGAAAGTGAATTTTTGTTATTTAGTTTCCATGGTTTACCAGAGCGGCAAATAAAAAAAATGGATATATCAAAGAGCCATTGTTTAATCCAAGAGAATTGTTGTGAAATTCTGTGTGAATTTAATAAAATGTGTTATAAGCATCATTGTTATGAAACCGTAAAAAAAGTAATGGATAAAGTCAGTATTAAAAAACCTTTTGACATTGCTTTTCAAAGTAGATTTGGATTTGATCCATGGATAAAACCGAATACTACAGATATCATTGAAGCATTACCTAATAAGGGTATTAAGAATATTTCAGTTATTTGCCCGGCTTTTGTTTTTGACTGTTTGGAAACTCTAGAAGAAATAGCTATAAGGAATCAAGAGTATTTTGTAGAAGCAGGTGGTGAAAATATAAAATTAATACCTGCATTAAATGATGGTGATAAATGGGTTAACGAGTTTTATAATTATATATACAACAAATTTGCTTAGTTATTAGGGGTAATTATGAATAATGAGGAATATAAACAAAAATTAACACCTGCACAATATGAGGTAACAAGAAATAAGGCTACTGAACCACCTTTCACAGGGGAATACTTACATAACAAAGAAGACGGTACCTATATTTGTGTTTGTTGTGCTAATCCTTTATTTTCATCTGATACAAAATATGATTCAGGTTGTGGATGGCCAAGCTTTTGGGAAGCTATGGATTCTGATCAAATAAAAGAAGAGACAGATACTTCATATGGTATGGTTAGAGTTGAAATTACATGTGTCAAATGTGACGCACATCTGGGGCATGTATTCCCTGATGGACCTGCACCTACAGGTTTGAGATATTGTATAAATTCAGTATCTCTAGATTTCAAAAGCTCGAGTGAATAATTTTATCCTTCAGGTCCGTCCCATTTGTATTTTGTAGGGCGACCAAGTTTTCCGTATTCAGTTTTATTTTCTTCAGGAACTGGAGTCGAAATTTTATTTTGAGTAGAAATTTCATCAACCTTTTTATCGGTGTGTTTTTCGTTTAGTTTTTTATTTTTTTTCATGGTATGATTTCCTTTACACTAATATAGCACAAGAGTCTTAAGGATAGTGGAAATATGACAATTTATGATCCAAAATTTTGGCGATGGCAAGTAGAAGAAAGGCTTGCCGTTTTAAAACAAGAATTGAAATTAATGCGTGCAGATGATCCATTAAGAGCTGATTTACAAAAGAGAATTAGTATGTTGGAGAATGAATTAAAACAGATTGATAAAGAGGATGAAGAACATGGCACTCAATGGTATGATGAAGAAACAGGCGCTGCAGCAGATATGTAACTATTTATAGGATGTTAATAAATGAAAAATATAATAGAAAAATTTGATAAAATTACTAAAACTGCTTCACGGAGCTTAGGTTTTAAAGTTAATAAAGTTGAAGATAAAACCCCTTCATCAATAATAATTGTTTCTACGAAAACAATTACAAAGCAATCTTTAAATTCTTTAAAAAAAATTAACCCTGATGCACTCATTGTTAATGCTGAAGAATTACCAAAATCAAAAGTACAATTACTAAAGGATTTTTCATGGGGTATCAACATGAATTCTTTAACAATTGAAAAAGCCGAAAAAAATCTTAAAAACGAGCCTGGTTTTATTATGTTTGGGATTAAGGATTCTTTAATTGAACCACTAGAAGAAGGATCTATAGGTAGATTTTTATTTGTAGAAAACGATATTACTGAGTTCTATATTAAGAATTTAGAAGATTTACCAATAGATGTGATTGTTACCTCTCTCCCAAATGAAACGAATATCACACTTAACACTTTAGTCACCTTAGCTAATATTAGAAACTACATTACCAAATATTTTTTTATTGAATCAAGTAATAAATTAACAACTAGAGAGTTACAAGAATTAAGAGAAATTGGAGTTGATGGATTTATTTTCAATGAATCTATCGGCGTAAATGAAATATTAGCTTTAAAAGAAGAAATTAATAAATTGCCTGATAAGAAAAATAAATCTACTAGTAAAAATAATGATCGAATCTCTTTTTCTGTAGAAAATGTAGATGTAGAAGATGAAGATGAAGATGAAGATGATTAGTATTAATAATTGTTGTAGAAATGGGGTCAACCATGGATAAAATAGCAATCATTGGTTTAGGTTTAATAGGTGGATCCATGGGACTTGCACTGAAATCAGGTAAGCGTTCTGACATTGAGATTTGGGGTTATGATCAGGATAATGCTGTAGGTAACAAAGCGAAAAAAGTTGGAGCTATAGATAAATCTGTTTGGAATTTACCTGATGCTGTTAAAGATGCAAAAATAGTGATAATAACCACGCCAGTTTTGTCAGTTCGGCAAATTATGGAAGATATATCTGAACATTTATCTCCCGGAGCTATTGTTACTGATACTGGAAGTACAAAAAGAGTAATAATGGACTGGGCTGATGAATATTTGCCAGAAAATGTTCATTTTGTAGGTGGTCACCCAATGGCAGGACGTGAATCTTCTGGTATTGCAAGTGCAGATAGTACGTTATTTAAAGGTTGTCGTTACGTTGTTATACCACATTCAAAAGCAGGTCAAAAAGCTGTCGATTCTATTATTTCGATGATTGAATATATTGGTGCAAAACCATATTTTATGGATCCTAAGGAACATGATAGTTATGTTGGTGCAGTTAGCCATTTACCAATGATGTTATCAAAGGCACTAATACTTTCCACTAGTCAAAGTCCTTCTTGGAGAGAAATCGCCAAACTTGCTGCATCAGGATATCGAGATATTTCTAGATTAGCTTCTGGAAGTCCAGTTATGCATTTGGATATAGCTTTAACTAATAAAGATTCAATTACTTATTGGATTGATCGTGCTACAGAACAACTGCAAAAAATTAAAATATTAATCGAAAATACTGATATCGAAGACCTTGATAAAAAAGAGGACGCTGTAGATGAATTATTAGATACATTTGTAGAAGCATTACTATCTCGCGAAAGTTGGCTATATAGATATGAAGCTGGGGAAGATTTCGATGATTTAGGAAATAATCCAACTCAACCCGATCTTCCAACCTCAAGTGATCAAATAGCTGATATGTTATTTGGGGGAAGAATAAGAGAGAGATATCAAAAAATGTTCGAAATTTCATCAAAACAATTAATGGATAATCAGAAGAAAAATAAACGCTGGAGTAGATGATATGGATATGGTTGTAGGTAAATCTTCCCGAATAGAAGGAGAGCTATATTTACCTGGAGATAAATCAATATCACATCGATCAGTTATATTTAATTCTATAGCAAAAGGTACTGCCAAAGTCACCAATATTTCTCTTGGTCAAGATTGTATTTCTACTATTAATATTATGAGAAGTATGGGGGTTGAAGTTGATTTAAACGAAACTGATTTAACTACTATATCCATAAAAGGAGTAGGTAGAACTGGTTTACAAGAACCAGAAATAGTTTTAGATGCAGGTAATTCTGGTACTACTATGAGATTAATTTCAGGTTTATTGTCTACACAACCATTTTTTTCTGTATTAACAGGAGATGATTCTCTTCGCTCGAGGCCAATGGGTAGAATTATTACTCCTCTTAAACAAATGGGTGCACATATTAATGGTAGGGATGGAAATACTAAGGCTCCTTTTGCAATACAAGGTTCTGAATTAAAAGGAATTGAATATACAATGCCTGTGGCTAGTGCGCAATTAAAGTCTTGTTTAATACTAGCAGCAATTAATAGCACTGGTGAAACTATTTTGCATCAGCCTGCATACTCTAGAGATCATACCGAAAAAATGCTAGGTAACATGGGGGTTGATATCCAAAACGATGGATTGAAATTAATGATACAACCATTTGCTAGTGAGTTTCAAAGTACTGATGTTAATGTTCCTGCTGATATAAGTTCTGCAGCCTTTTGGATTGTTGCTGGATTATGTCATCAACAAGGAAAAATCACATTGAAAAATGTCGGAATAAACCCATCCAGATCTGGTATTTTGGATGTTATGTCTGCAATGGGTGGAAAAATTTCTGTAAAAAACCCAACTGTTGTAGCAGGAGAAGAAGTTGGAGATATTATTGTAGAATCAAGTGACCTTAAAGGTGTTGAAATTGGTGGGGATATAATTCCAAGATTAATAGACGAAATTCCTATTATTGCTTTAGCAGCATGTTTTGCTAAAGGAAAAACAATTATTAGAGATGCTTCAGATGCACGGAATAAAGAAAGTGATCGCTTATCTATTACAGTAAGTGAATTATCGAAATTTGGAGCAGATATTGAAGAGTTAGAAGATGGCATTATTATTAATGGTGTGGGTAGTTTAAATGGAGCGATTTGTGAATCATTTGATGATCATCGTATAGCTATGATGGAAGCTATAGCTGCTATTTTATCACAGGGAAAAACAACTATACATAATAGTGATTGTGTTGCAATTTCATATCCTCAATTCTGGAATGATTTGAGTAATTTAACGGGAGAGCAATAATATGCCTAGTACAAAACTTTTTGTTATTTCTGGGCCTTCTGGTGTAGGTAAAGATACAATAATTAATCATTTAAAATCTCGGGGTAAAGATTGGTATTTTGTGGTAACAGCTACTACTAGGTCAATGCGTGATGGAGAAAAAGATGGCAAAGATTACCTTTTTCTTACGCATGATCAATTTCAAGCTATGTTAGATCGAGATCAATTTATTGAAAATGCTGAGGTCTATGGCAATAGATATGGGGTACCAATATCTCAAATTGATATTGCGAAGTATACAAAACGGCATGCTATTTTAAAAATTGATGTTCAAGGGGCTTTAACTATTAAATCAAAATTTGATGATGCTCTTTTAATATTTGTACAACCAGAAAATATTGATCAATTAATCGCTCGTTTAACGACACGAAATTCTGAAAATCAATCTGAATTAGAAGCTAGGATATCAAAAGCCTCTTATGAAATGGATCAAAGTGAGCATTTTGATTATATTGTAACCAATAATAATAATGAGATTTTAGGATCCGTAGAGATGATTGATAAAATTATTTCTTCGCATTGATCTAACTGGTATGATGTTA